>CALCBQ010000122.1 GCA_937897215.1 uncultured Clostridia bacterium
ACGGTTTCTGGTATGTTGCAACATCGGGTATCTGGCAGAGTGTTTGGCTTGAAGCGGCAGATGCTTGCCATGTTACTAAGCTTCGTATGATTCCTGACATTGACGAAAAAACTCTTAAAATCAAAACTTTTGCTACAGAAGAAAATTGTGAAGTAAAGGTTACAGTTTTTGATGGAGAAGAAGTTGTATCTGAAAATACAATTTCAATGGATGACGAAATTAAGTTCAATGATGTTAAACTCTGGTCTCCTGAAAATCCATTCCTTTATGACCTTAAAATTGAACTCTTAAAAGACGGTAAAACTGTTGATACAGTTAAGAGCTATATTGGTATGCGTAAGTTCTCAATGGAAAAAGACAACTATGGCATTCCAAGATTTTTCCTTAATAACGAGCCATATTTCCAGAAAGGTCTTCTTGACCAAGGCTATTGGTCAGACGGTGGTATGACACCTCCAACAGACGAAGCGATGATTTACGATATTGAAACAATGAAGAGACTTGGCTTCAATATGATGCGTAAACATATCAAGGTTGAACTTGACCGTTGGTATTATCACTGCGACCGTCTTGGTATGCTTGTATGGCAAGATATGGTTAGTGGTGGCGAATATATAGGCACATTCCTTGCAGGTGTAACACCATTCTTTGGTATCCACGTTAAAGACGATAAATATAAGGCATTTAAGCGTGGCGAAAAGAAATGGCGAGATGAATTCAAGCGTGAGCTTAACGAAATGCTTAATCAGTTGTTCAATCATACTTGTATTTCTGTATGGGTACCATTTAACGAAGGCTGGGGTCAGTTTGACTCAGTTCAGATAGCAACAAGTGTTAAAAACTTTGACCCAACTCGTCTTGTTGACCATGCAAGCGGTTGGCACGACCAAGGTGCAGGTGACTTTAACAGTATGCACAGATATACTGTCCCTGTTACAGGTCGTAAGAATGACGGTAGAATTTTTGCTCTTACAGAATACGGTGGATATAGCCGAGTTGTTAGTGACCATACTTGGGATGAATCAAAGAGCTTTGGATATATGATGTATAAAACAAAAGAATCCCTTACAAAAGCATATAAAAATCTTCACGAAAAACAGGTTATTCCACTTATCGATAAGGGACTTTCTGCAACAGTTTATACTCAGGTCAGCGACGTTGAAAACGAAGTTAATGGTATTATGACCTATGACCGTGAGCATATTAAGATTGATGAAGATGTTATTATTGACATCAACAACAAACTTACAATAATGAAATAATTATGAAAAGTAATAAACAGAAGTTAAGAATACTTTATATTGTCGATATTCTTGCAAGTAAATCTGATGAAGACCACTTATTGTCTGCGAATGACATTATTCGGTATCTTAAAGAAGATTACGGTATAGAATGTGAGCGAAAAACTGTATATGACTGTATTGATTGTCTTAATGAATATGGCTATGAGATTATAAAATCTCAGTCTCCTCGCGGTTATTTTATGGTGCCATATCATTTTGAGACTGCTGAACTTCGTTTGCTTATTGATGCAGTTCAGTCTGCAAACTTCATTTCTGCTAAAAAGACAAAAGCGTTGCTTAAAAAGTTCTCTGCTTTTGCAAGTGAATATCAATATAAACGTCTTGAAAAGCAAGTTTATATTGATAACAGGAATAAAGGTTCAAATGAAAATATTTTTTATAATATTGATATTCTGAACAACGCAATTTTGCAGAAGAAACAAGTTGAAGTTATATATAGACGTCGTAAAGTAGTTGACAGTAATCGTGCACAATATGAAGAAAAGAGTATGACTATCAATCCGTATGCACTTATTTGGGCAGATGACCATTATTATCTTGTCGGTAATTACAGCAAGTATGATAATCTTATTCATCTACGTATTGACCGTCTTAAAAGTGTAACAGTAACCAAAAATATTTCGCGTCGTTTTTCGGAAGTTTCACCATATACTACATCATTTGATACTGCAGATTACAGTAACAAGCATTTATCTATGTTTGCGGGAGATATTAAACCTGTTGAACTGATTTGTAAAAATGAAATTATTGAAGAATTTATGGACAGATTTGGTGAAAAATGTAATATAAAAGCTTATGATAATGAACATTTTGTTACTAAATTTGATGTTGCTGTTACAAATGGCTTAGTTTCTTGGATTATGCAATTTGGCGACAAGATAAAAGTTAAGGGTCCAAAGGAATTGAAAAATATGATAATAGACAAAACTACATCAATTTTGTCTATGTATAATGGATAAAATGATATTTTTTTAACAAATATCTTCTTACCACTTGAAAAAAATCAATCATTAGTATAAAATATGCTATGGTAAAATTAAATTTATAATATCTTTGAAAGGATGTATTTTCAATGAGCAGTGCATTAAACAAAAAGACAGTTGAAGATTTACAGGTAGCTGGCAAGAAAGTCCTTGTTCGTTGCGACTTCAACGTAAAAATGGAAAATGGCGTAATTACAA
>CALCBQ010000123.1 GCA_937897215.1 uncultured Clostridia bacterium
CTGTGACCTTCCGGGTATGAACCGGACGCTCTAGCCAACTAAGCTATGCCGCCATGTAGCCGCCGTTTTGACGGCTTGATTATTATAATATAGGAATTCAGTTTTGTCAACAACTTTTTACAAATATTTTTATCTTTTTTCGAAAAATTATTTATGAATTAAAACAAGACGGCGGGAGCAAGCCCCCGCCCTACTTAATCGTTAATCATCGAACACAGAAGAACCGTCCCCTTGTGTTTTTTGCTTGTGTTTTTTTCTCAAAAAACACAATATATTGATGGGCTGACTTTCATCTGTTGTGTGTGATTTTTGGAATCATGCGGTGTTCTTTTGTATTCGTCCCATCGTGATTTTTTACTGACCTTAAGTCAAATATAGCACTAAAAAGTCATATTGTCAACAAAAACGGGACGCTGTGGTCAGCGTCCCCTACATTTCATTTTGAGATTCTAAATTAAACAACAGCTTAATAGAACAAATTATTTTCTTTCCATTAATGTAACCATAACAGCTTTTTGTGCGTGCAAACGGTTTTCTGCTTCATCAAAGATTTCTTCTGCATGTGATTCGAATATTTCTTCTGTGATTTCTTCGCCACGGTGTGCAGGTAAACAGTGTTGTACCATACAACCTGGATTTGCCGCCTCAAGAGTTTTATTATTAATCTGATAAACGCCTTCAAATACTTTCTTTCTGTAAATGAATTCTTCTTCCTGTCCCATTGATGCCCATACATCAGTAAAGATTACATCGGCACCCGCACTTGCCTCAATTGGGTCGCGATAAAGCCCAAAATAGCCGTTATTCTTTGCAAATTCAAGAACTCGTTTATCAGGGTAAAAGCCCTCAGGACAAGCAACAGATACCTTCATACCCATTTTAAGACCGCCCACAATAAGTGAGTTTGCCATATTGTTACCGTCGCCTATATATGTCATTTTAAGACCATCAAGGTGGCCTTTATGCTCACGGACTGTCATAAGGTCAGCGAGCACCTGACAAGGATGACAGAAGTCTGTAAGTCCGTTGATAATCGGAATAGAGCCATATTTTGCAAGATTTTCAACCTCGCTCTGCTCAAAAGTTCTAATCATAATACCGTCAAGGTAGCGTGAAAGTACACGGGCTGTATCCTGAATAGGCTCACCACGACCGATTTGCAAGTCACGGTTTGAAAGGAATAATGCCTGACCGCCTAACTGATACATACCTGTTTCAAAAGAAACACGAGTACGAGTTGACGACTTCTGGAAAATCATACCAAGAGTCTGACCTGCAAGACGATGGTGTGTAATGTGATTTTTATTTTCATATTTCAACTGGTCTGCAAGATTAAGAATATCTGTAATCTCTTCAGTTGAAAGTGAGAGCATACTTAAAAGGTGTTTCATAAATCTACTTCTCCTATAAAAGTCAAGTGGTTTTTACCAACTTACCGTAATTCTTTGTGATTTTGATAACCAAAATCAGTTATATAATAAGGGCAGTACCCTCAATGTTGTAAATGTATAAGATGTATGATAATTATATTTTCTATTTAAATTATGGTAACCATATTGTTTTCATAAAGTATTGCGGATTCGTCAGTAATACAAACAAAAGGTTTGTCGGATATTAACTGATTGTTAAAACTTTTCTCATAATGAGGAACCACATATTTATCAATTAGCTCTAAAGCATGAAAATTTATTAATCCAGTATCATTTTCATCTAAAAAACAAATATGGTCTATGGTTGGTGATGTGATTACGCTTCCTGTACTTACACCTACATATACAGTCTCTTTCTCAATAGCTCTAATTATCTTGTTATCTAATCCAAATTCTTTGAGTTTTGATAATAAATAATAAGCATTTCCTCCACAAACAAAAATACAATCAACAGACTCAAAATATTCAGAGGTTTCATTCACCGCATCTATGTCGAACCAAATTATATTATCTTTTTTTACTCCTGATTCAATTAACTCGTCGTATGATTTTTTCACATATATCATTTCATCCTCGGTACGAGAAGCAGTAGGAATAAAAAGAACAGAAACATTTTCAATAGGCTTTATAAATTGTGATTTGAATGCAAACTTTATTTTTTTAGTAGATAAGCCATTTGATGTTAACAATATTCTTTTCATATTATATTTTCTCCTCTTTTAATATTTTTTCAAGAATATTTACTCCCCTGTCGATTTCTTCTTTAGTAATAACAAGTGGTGGTAACATACGAAGTTTTGTTTTAGCAGTAAGAATTAAAAGACCGTTTTCACTGCATTTTTTTGCGATTTCGCCTGCATTTTTTGTCTTTAATTCAATACCGAGCATAAGGCCAAGACCTGTAACCGATTTAACCTCGTCTATTGTGCCGAGTTTTTCTCTTATGTACTCACCTTTTTCTGCAACTTCATTCATAAAGTCGTCAGTTAAGCAATTAAGAATATATTTAGCACCTGCACAAGCTACCGGATTTCCACCAAAGGTTGTACCGTGAGTACCGGCAGTTAATATATTAGCACATTTTTCGGTACAAAGGCAAGCTCCCATTGGAAGACCGTTGCCGATACCCTTTGCACTTGTTACAACATCAGGAGAAATTCCTGCGTGTTCATATGCAAATAATTTACCGGTTCTGCCCATTCCTGTTTGCACTTCGTCGATTATTAAAAGAATATCTTTTTCTCTGCAAACCTTTTCAACAGTTTTAAGAAAGTCAAAGTCAGTTGGAACTACTCCGCCCTCGCCCTGAACAACCTCAAGAATAATTGCACAAACTGTATCGTCTGCCATTTCTAAAAACTGCTCTGTATTACCTGATTCACAATACTTAAAGCCCTCTACAAAAGGATTGAAGAATTTATGATAATGCTCTTGTCCTGTTGCAGTAATTGTAGCCATTGTTCTGCCGTGGAAGGAGTTTACAAGAGTAATTATATTGTAACGGTTTTCGCCGTATTTATCAAAGCTATATTTTCTTGCGAGTTTGATTGCACATTCGTTTGCTTCTGCACCTGAATTGCAAAGGAAAACTCGATTAAAGCCGGTTTTATTTGTAAGCATTTCCGCATACTCAGCAACAGTAGAGTTATAGTAAAGGTTTGATGTGTGCTGAACTTTCATAAGTTGTTCAGTTACTGCATTAATCCAACCCTCGTTATTATAGCCCAACGAATTTACGCCGATACCTGAGCCGAAGTCAATAACCTCGTTACCCTCGCTATCAATAAATGTTGCACCATTACCACTTTCGATTGAAACGGGAAAGTGTGCATATGTAGGCATTAAACTGTTATCTGCCTGAGATTTTATCATTTCTAAATTCATTTTAAGACCTTCTTATAAAAACATAGTTCCGATACCACTGTCGGTCAACATTTCAATAAGGATTGAATGTGGGATTCTGCCATCAATAATATGTGTACGCTTAACTCCACGACGGACTGCCTCAACACAGCAATCAATTTTTGGAATCATACCACCTTTGATTATGCCTTGACTTTTAAGTTGTGGCACTTCACTTGCTTTAACAACATGAATAAGTGTACTTTCGTCGTCCTTATCCTTCAAAAGTCCACGGACATCTGTCATAAGAAGTAATTTTTCTGCACCTAAGGCTGCTGCGATTTTTGCTGCTGCAATATCTGCATTAATATTGAAAACTTCTCCGTTTTCGCCACCACCAACTGTTGAAATTACAGGAATATAGTGTTGGTCAAGGATTCCGTTGAGAAGTGTTGTATCAACATCAATAATATCGCCCACAAAGCCGATATCTTTTTCTACTTTCTGTGCTTTAATCATACCGTCATCAAGACCGCAAATACCAATTGCATGACCACCGTGATGATGAAGAAGATGAACAAGTCGTTTATTGACTTTACCAGCAAGCACCATTTGAACAACGTCAATAGTTTCTTCGTCAGTATAGCGAAGTCCGTCAACGAATTTTGACTCTTTGCCAATCTTGTTAAGCATTTCGTTGATTTCAGGTCCACCACCGTGAACAAGAACAACATTAACGCCAACTGAACGAAGAAGAACAATATCAGTCATAACTGCATCTTGCAAGTCTTCGTTAATCATAGCGTTACCGCCGTATTTTATAACAAGAATTTTGTTGCTGTATTTTTGAATATATGGCAAAGCCTCTGTTAAAATCTTTGCTCTGTCTGCGTTAGAAATTTTCATAATAACACTCCCAATCAAGTTCTGTAATCGCCATTAATTTTCACATAATCGTATGTTAAATCACAGCCCCATGCTGTTGCGGACTCAATACCGC
>CALCBQ010000124.1 GCA_937897215.1 uncultured Clostridia bacterium
TGTTGACCCCGCAGATGTCTACTTTGTATGTGCCCATGGGTGCCTCCTGTGTGAGTATTACATAATTTTTCTATATAGGGAGTTTTTGCAGAAATGGGGAATTTTATACTTAAAGTATCAAAATACATTAACGAACAAATGTTAGTTATTATACTAATAATATGATATAAGTTGCTATGTGCCTTTAATTAGTTAATGTCAAATTACGTTTTATATGATATAATAGCATCATTATAGGAAAGGGGTATTTTACACATGCGAAAAATTATTAGTTTAAACACAAAATGGGCATTTGCAAAACATGTGGACGCAGTTCCAGAGACAATGCCAGAAAGATGGTGTTGGGTAAATCTTCCACACACATGGAATGATATTGATGGACAGGATGGTAACAACGACCTTTATCGAGGTACTGCTTACTATGCAAAAAACATCGACAAAATTGATCTTCCAGAAGCTGACCGTTACTACTTAGAAATCAACGGTGCAAATTCATCTGCTTCTGTATACTGGAATGGCAAAAAGATGGCAAGCCATGATGGCGGTTACTCTACATGGAGAGTAGATGTGACAGATGTAGTTGATGCGCAGAACCTTGTTGTCGTAGAAGTTAACAATGCACCAAATGACAGAGTATATCCACAGAATGCTGACTTTACATTCTACGGCGGTATCTACCGTGATGTAAGTGTTGTTGCGGTGCCTGAAAATCACTTTGACCTTGATTACTACGGCTCTCCTGCTATTATGGTTACACCTGAAATTAAAGGTGCAGACGCTGAAATTGAAATTAAGACATTCTTTAAGAATGAAGACTGCAAAGTTCGTTATGAAATTATTGCTGACGGCGAAATTATTGCTTCAAAAGAAGACGATGACGATGCAGAATTCGAAATCAAGAATGTTCATCTCTGGGATGGTGTAAAAGACCCTTATCTTTACACTGCAAAAGCAACTCTTATTTGTGATGGAGTTGAAGTTGACGAAGTTTCAACTCGTTTCGGTTGCCGTACATTTGAGATTGACCCTCAGAAAGGATTTATTCTTAATGGTCGTGAATACCCACTTCGCGGTGTTTCTCGTCATCAGGACAGACCTGATGTTGGTAATGCACTTACACCTGAAATGCACAAAGAAGACCTTGAACTCATACTTGAAATGGGTGCAAACACAATTCGTCTTGCTCACTATCAGCATTCACAAGTTTTCTATGACCTTTGTGATGAGGCAGGTCTTGTACTCTGGGCAGAAATCCCATATATTTCAAGCCATATGCCAACGGGTTATGACAACACAATTTCACAGATGAAAGAACTTGTTGCACAGAACTACAACCATCCATCAATCGTTGTTTGGGGTCTTTCAAACGAAATTACAATTGCTGGTTCAAATCCAAATCTTATTAAAAACCACAAGGATTTGAATGATTTAGTTCACGATATGGACAAAACTCGTCTTACTACTATTGCGGCAGTTTCAATGTGCTCGCCTGACGATGAATATGTACATATCTCTGATGTTGTTTCATACAACCACTATTTCGGTTGGTACGGCGGTTCTACTGATATGAATGGCCCTTGGTTTGATGATTTCCACAAGAAATACCCTAACAAACCAATCGGCATTTCTGAATACGGTTGTGAAGCACTTGACTGGCACACATCTAATCCTACACAAGGCGACTACACAGAAGAATATCAGGCATATTATCACGAAGAACTTATCAAACAAATTGCTGACAGACCATATCTCTGGGCAACTCATGTTTGGAATATGTTCGACTTTGCCGCTGATGCTCGTGCTGAAGGTGGCGAGAACGGTATGAACCATAAGGGTCTTGTAACATTCGACAGAAAGTACAAGAAAGATTCATTCTATGCTTATCAGTCTTGGCTTTCAGATAAACCAATGGTACACCTTTGCGGTAAGCGTTACATTGACCGCGTTGAAGATGTTACAAAGGTTACTGTTTACTCAAACTGCGACGAAGTTGAACTTTTTGCAAATGGTGTAAGCGTTGGTAAACAGACAAAGGGCAAATACCCATTCTTCTATTTTGATGTTAAGAATGAAGGTACAACAGAGCTTAAAGTTGTTGCAAGCGGGCTTGAAGATGTTGGCACAATCAACAAAGTTGATACACCAAATGAAGCTTATGTTATGAAAGAAGAAGGTCAGGTTATTAACTGGTTTGAAATCAACACTCCTGACGGCTACCTTTCAATTAACAACACAATCGGCGACATTATGAGCACATTCGGTGGCAAACTTGTAATGGTTAAGTTCCTTATGATGCTCAAAAACACAATGAGTGGCGGCAAAGATGAAAACGGCGAGGAGAAAAAAGGTGGCGGCGTAATCGGAGGATTCAAGATTACCCCTGCAATGCTCAAAAACATTTATGGTATGGCTAAGGGCTTTACAATCAAACGTTGTTTCTCAATGCTTGGTGGTGGATTTACAAAAGAACAAATCCTTGAATTAAACGCTAAACTTAACAAAGTTAAAGCACCTAAGAAAAAGTAATTATAAATACAAAAAAGCACCCTAGGGTGCTTTTTTTGTGTCATAAAATTTTATTCTGTTGTTTTCAAACGAATTGAGGTTACAGAATACGCAGGCATTGTGTAATTAAACTCATTACTGAATCCGTTAAGTGTGAATTCTTTCATTGTAATATGAGTATTCGGGTCTGCACCGAAAATATTATCATTTGCAAGTGAATCGCCTGCCACCTGATTGATTATTGCTTCATCCTGAACATTTGCATTATCAATCTTCACTGCAACCGTACTTGCTTTTTCTGTAACATTTACAAGTTTGATAATAATGTCTCCGTTTTCATCATTACTTACAACTGAATAAGCGTCTGCTTCAGCTTCCGAATGGCATTTGTAGCTGAAATAAAGCTCATCATCAATATAGCCCTTTACATAATAGCCAGAAACTTCAAGAGTAATTTTATATGTTCTACCTGTTTCTACTACAAATTCTTTGTCAGTGCCTATAATTCTATCAGTTTTAACACCATTTTCAATCTGTTGTAATGCTGAAATCGTATTACCCCAACCACCTATATTCCAGAAATAGTTGTTATTTGTATCTTTTACTGCAAATGGGATAATAAACCCTTCTTCGCCTTCAAGTTTTGTTGCTTCAACTGTAAAACTGTAATGGTCTAACAATTCACTACCAAAGTACGCCACGCTACCAGTGTTTGAATATGCCATATCGGTTGTAGTATTAGTGAGTGCGCCGTCTTTGACCTTCCATTTACCATCCGTTGCAAAATCAAACTTTGATTTTGCAAATGGACTTTCGAAATTTTCATCTTCAATTACATTGCCTAGTGTAAGGTCCTTTACAACTATATTGTCGAACTTTGCAGATGTGTACCAGGTACCAACACCTACTGCTCCTACAAGACCTTTTTGATGCACATTTGCTCCCCAAAAAGTGTGGTTGAGCACGGCTGAGCCCTGATTCAAAGAAAATAATTTCTGAACATGATAGTTAATTGAGCCCATTGAACTACTATTATTAAACCAAATAAGGTTTGGCGACCAATGACGAGCAGTTGTACTGCTGAAAAGCGGTGCATAAGCTGCCATTGTAACAATATCGCCGTTTCGTTCTAAACCAGTCATATATGCAGCTTCTGCTAATGCAGAGTTAAGAGTATTACTCCAAGAAGCATATTCGCCGACAAAAACATCTAACGCACCACCATATTTGGTATCAGTCATTGTGGCTACTTCTCTTTTATAATTCTTTTCATCGTAATAATCTGCATTTTCATAGAACCATTGTGGGTCATTATAATAGTGGTGGTCAGTTGCCCCTGCGAAATCTTTTGCATTTGTTGAGTTCATTTTGTTAAGCTCGTTTTGTGCATACTCATAAGATGCAATGTAATCCGCTCCACTTGTACCATCGTCAACACCTGAAGAATAGATAAGCTCAAGGTTTTCATAAAGCTTTGGATTTTCTGCTTTTGCTTTGTTAAATGCTTCAAGGAACGCAGAATATCTTTCGAAATAATCTTCGCCCCAGTTTTCGTTACCGATACAGATATATTTAAGTTCAAATGGTTCAGGGTGGCCTAATGATGCACGCACCTTACCCCATGTTGTATTTACTCCGCCACGGCAGAATTCAACTAAATCAAGCATATCCTGAATATAACTTTTAAATTCATCACTTTCCATATCAACGGGACCTTTGCCACGTGCTTGGCAATATAGTCCGCAATTAAGCACAGGTACACCGACTGCTCCTATATCTTCCGCAAGTTGGAAGTATTCATAAAAGCCCAATCCGTATGAGAAGAAACTTGGAAAAAGGTCATCAGTCAAATCGAAATTAGTCCAAATGCTCACACCTTGACTTCTTGCGGCGACATCGCCATATTGACCATTAAAATAGAGTGGAAGTCCGTCTTTACCAACTGCAATTGAGTCTTTCCAATTGTATGCAGAGTTAATGTCATAACCCTCAATTACACAACCGCCGGGGAAACGCAAGAATTTAGGTTGCAAATCTTCTAAAAGTTTACACATATCTGCACGAAGTCCGTTTTCACGGTTTTTGTATGTATCTTCAGGGAAAAGTGAAATCATATCAAGGTACACTTCGCCACCTTCGGTAATTACCTGCAAGGTTACACCTTTATTTGCAGTTACATCTGGCGTAAGTGTAAATGTGTATTTTTGCCAAGCAGATGTAATATCTTCACAATAATCAGTTGCTACCACTTTACCGTCAACTGCAAGATTTACATAAATTTTTCCGTTGTATTGACCCTTTGCATAGATAGATGCTTTGTAAGTCTTACCCTCAACAATGCTCATACCATCAAGGAATCCACGATTTTCAATACCTGTCTGCACAAGAGATTTACCCTGAATTACAAGATAATTAGGATTGTTTTCATTAAGGGAGTGTTCTTTTTTGTGTTCAACTGAAATCACAGCATCATTTACGGTATTCCAACGATAAAGTTCGTCATCCTGTGCGAAGGCTGTAAATTCAAAGGAACGATTTGCTACCATTTCAGCATATAATCCACCATCTGCCGCAAAGTTGATGTCTTCAAAAAACACACCGAAAAGCAAATCACTTATATCGTGAATTTCGTCGCCTGCATCAATATTAAGAGTATAAGCCCCCTCTTTATTATATGCGGACACCACATTCGCATTTGTATTATCAACTATTATTTCGTTTTGTGATTCGCCTGAATTGTCAGGTGTTTTTGGATTACAAGATGCAAATGTTTTTACAAGTAATATCAATGCTAAAATTACGCTCAAGTACTTAAAATATCTCTTTTTCATCAGCTAATCCCCTTAAGTTTTGATAAACAAATTATATTATATTTATATTTTTGTGTCAATGAAAACAATTTATAAATTGGAGGTTGTCTAACTCAATTCGTAATGCGTAATTCGGAATTCGTAATTC
>CALCBQ010000125.1 GCA_937897215.1 uncultured Clostridia bacterium
TGATTGCAACAGGGCTTGTAACATCGTTACCCATTACCAAATCAAGACGGACATTAATAAGCTGCCCTGCCTCAACCTTATCTAACCCTGCATGAGCCGCAAGGATTTTTTGTGTCATTGTCATTCCCATATTATTCAACCCCTTTAATGTTTCTGTCGCCGCTTTCAAGAGCAGTAAGACCTGAACGAGAAAGTTCGCAGATTCCGTGTTTCTCCATTTTGTCGATAAATTTATCGATAAGGCTTGGAAGACCTGTAAGTTCGGCAGTAATTGTTACATGACCAATGTCCATAACACGAGCGCCGAAACTGTTGATAGTCTTAAGCACTTTTTTTCTGTCTTTGTTAAGAGCACGAACTTTAATAAGAAGTAATTCTGACTGAATTGTCTGGTTTTCGTCAAGAGTAATAACATTGATTACTTCTTCAAGACGAGAAAGTTGTTGATGCACCATTGCAACTTTGTATTCTTCAACGTCAGAAACGATAGTCATTCTTGAAAATTCAGGACTTTCAGTTTCAGAAACTGTAAGGGATACAACGTTGTATCCGCGACGAGCAAAAAGTCCTGCAACTCGTAAAAGTACACCTGTACGGTTGTAAACAAGTGCTGATAAATAAATTCGTTTAATATTTTCCATTTTATGTACCTCTTATACTGTAACCTTATAAATTGTTGTAGTTTTTACAACTTCATCCTTATCAAACACACAGTTATAAAAGCTTGGTGTGTTTGTAGCGTTAGGATAATACTGTGTTTCAAGGCAGAAACCACAACGGAAGTCCATTGGAGTATTATTCTTACCGATTTTGCCTTCAAGGAAGTTGCCGACATAAAGCTGCATACCGGGTAAGTCTGTAAGACAATCAAGTCTTACACCGTTTGGAGCGGTAACAGTAGCAGCAAGACGAAGTTTCTTGTCATAATCGTTAATGCAGAAGTTGTGGTCGTAGCCGTTACCTGCATCTAACTGCTCATAGTCAGCACCAATATCTCTGCCGATAGTTTTAGGCTCTCTAAAATCAAATGGAGTGCCTGTTACATCACGAATCTCGCCTGTTGGCACAAGTCCTTCACCCATAGGAGTAAACGCATCAGCATTAATGTAAAGTGTATGGTCAAGAATGTCGCCATTCTGATAACCTTTAAGATTAAAATATGCGTGATTAGTAAGGTTGAATGCAGTTTTCTTGTCAGAAACAGCAGTGTAATCAATAATAATCTCGTTTTTATCTGTAAGAGTGTATCTTACAGTAACTTTCTTGTTGCCTGGGAAGCCCTCTGTACCGTCTGCACTGAAATATGAGAATTCAACAGAGTCAGAGTCAACAATAATTGCATCCCATACTGCAGTTGAAAATTCGCCGTTACTATGTAAAGTTACATCTCCGTGAGTAGTTGTAACAGGTACTTTTACTCCGTCAATAGTAAGTCCGCCTTTGCTGATTCTGTTAGCAACGGGGCCAACGATAACGCCTTGATAATCGTGTCTTTCTTCAAAACCTTCCATATCATCAAAACCGAGCAATAAATCAAGCTCGTTTTCATCTTTGTCTTTTACAAGAATGCTTTGTAAAGTAGCACCCCAAGTAATAAGGTTAATCTTCATATTGTTGTTGTTTTCAATAAGAAAAGAGTCAACCTGTTTGCCGTCTTTTGTCATTCCAAAAACTGATTTTGTAATGCTCATAAATCCCACTCCTGTTAAGAGAATATATACATAAATTATTATATAATCATAAGTCTTTAATGTCAATACTTTAATGCGCTAAAGTGAAAGAATTTTATAACTTTGTTATCGCAAATTTGAGTTTGTCGGGCTCTTTGCATAGACATAACCTATTACCCTCCCTCGTTGAGGGAGGTGGCAAAATCGAAGATTTTGACGGAGGGAGTTTTACAATTACACATATTACTCCCTCAGTCTCGCTATCGCTCGACAGCTCCCTCAAAGAGGGAGCGAATTATAAATCTGCGTCGCAGTTCCTACACTTTGCGCTTTGCATTTTGCACTTTGCATTCTATTCAACAAACTCTAATTTACAAAAAAGGCGGAGAAAAATCTCCGCCATAAATATTATTCTTCATTTAAGATTTGACGAACATCATCACCAATAAATTCAACGGGAGAAAATGTGCCGATAATTCTTGACGCAATGCTTTCAGGATAACGATTCTTAATCTCTGCAAGACTGAGGTTTGAACTGATAATTGTAGGCACTCCCCTACAAATTCGGCTATTGAGAAGATTATAAAGTGCAGATGTTGCATAAGGCGACTGGAATTCTGCGCCTAAATCGTCAAGGATTAACAAGTCTGCGCCAATTAAAATTTCTTCTGTAACAAAAGTTTCGGCTCTGCCAAATTTCTCTTTTTCCATTTTATTAATAAAGGTTATAGTTGAGCCGTAAATCACATTGTAGCCCTTTTTGATAACTTCATTTGCAATTGCTAATGAAAGATGAGTTTTACCAAGACCTGTTCTGCCGTAAAAATACAAACTGACTGAGTCAAGGTCAAAGGTTTCGGCATACTTCACACAACTGTTAAATACATAACCCATTGCTTCTCTTGGGGATTCCCCATTTTTTGAGGTAGGGTAAAGTGTCAAATCAAAATCTTCAAAACTTGAAAGTTCAAGAGGTGTAATTTTGTTAAGGTCTTGTGCTGCATACTTTTTCATAAGTGCATGGTAGCATTCACAGTATTTTGAGCCGTATGACACATTTCGCTCGTCATCACGTTCTTCATAAACGCCTGTATCTTTACATTTTTCACAGGTGTATTTGACCTCAAGATAATCTTCAGGGAGTTTAAGTGTTTTAAGAAGGTTTTTGCGCTCGTTGTGGAGTGCTTCGTTCTTTTGACGGATGTTTGCAAGAGCAATGCCTACATCATCGCCGGTTAAAGAAAACGCTCTTATAACAGATGCGCCCGTTTTTGCAAGTTCTTCTTCAATAAACAAGAATTCAGGGTATTTAGCTGTCAATTCATTTCTTCTTGCGGTGGCATTCATCTCTGCTTCATTTTTTCTGTTGCGGATTTCTGCCATTACTTTTTCGTGAAACTTTCTACTATATGCCAAATTTTATGCCCCCTTTACTCTTGTTCGTTTTTTATTTTTCTTTGTACCGAAATCTTTACGGTTTTCTTTTGATTTTTCAGTTGCTTTTTGCACATCAAAAGAAGTTTCTTTCGCTACTTTTTCTTTTCTTGATGCTTTTGTTTCAAATCGTTTTGTGCCTTTTTCAATATCCTCAACAGTAAACATATCTGCTTTTCGCCAATTTTTGATTGTACCATTCATATGGGTAACATTTTTCCACACAAGGCGACCTGTGAGTTTTTCCGCTTTCATAATATTAAATGCTTTTTCAATTGCATCAATTTTGTAGCCCCATCTAATCCATTCGCAGAAAAGTTCAAGCACCGCAAAAGTAGGCACAGATGTATCATTATTTGTGCGGGTTGCAAGCTCGCGGAATACAGACAATGCTTGATGAGTTTCATTTATGTATTCGTCGGCAGACACCAAGTCAACAATGCCGTTTTCTGCCCAGTATTTCGCAATTCGTTTAATATCTTCCTGACTTGTATTGTCAATGCTCTTTGCGAAATGAAGAAGGCAGTTTGCCACATCGGGCTTAATGCCATAACAATAAACAACCGCGTGGAGTGTGCACTGCATTGTAAAGCCGATTGTTGAGCCGAGAATTTCTTCTGCCTCATTGAAAAGGCGTTTAACAGAGCTTCTGCCCTTAAGAATTTTGTTGATTTCTTCTTGTGTTGGTGGAGTATAACGAATTTCAGGTAACGGTTTTACTACCTTTTCGTTTGTTGCAATCTGTTTTTCTGTTTTAACTGTTTCTTGTTGCTTTTCTGCTTCTAACACGCCCATATCTGTCCAGAATTCAACGCACTCGCCTATTTCGTTTTCAGAGAGATTTGTCTTTTTTGCAAGGTCAGACACTGTAATTTCAGGACTTCTGAAAATACAAAGAATTACCTTGATTTGTTCTCCTGTTGCAAATTTAATTCCTTTATCAACAATTTCAGTTGGTAACGAAAACATTGATGAATAAACTTTAGGATTTACCTTGAACATACTCTCTCTCCTTTCACGAAATTACCACTATGGGCAGGGACAATAAGTATATCATATTTCGAGGTATTTTGCAATCACAAGATATAGTGTTAATGCAGAGTGCCGAACGCAAAACGCAGAGTACAGAGTGCTATATAAATTGGAGTTTGTCGAACAGAATGCAAAGTGCAAAGCGTTGGAACTGCGTTGCAGA
>CALCBQ010000126.1 GCA_937897215.1 uncultured Clostridia bacterium
ATATGGCAAAGCTTTTGGGGTATGACATAATCGCCCTCACCGACCACAACTCCTGCCTTAACTGCCCCGCCGCAATGAAAGCGGGCGAGGAGGCGGGTATTACAGTTGTGCCCGGAATGGAACTTTGCACATCAGAAGAAATTCATACAGTTTGCCTTTTTCCAACTCTTGAAAACGCGTTGAAATTTTCAGAATACGTGAAAACTACAATGCCACCCGTTAAAAATGACGAAAGCATTTTCGGTAATCAGTACATAATGGACGATACCGACCGGATTTTAGGTAACGAAGAAATCCTTTTAACAACTGCATCAGGAATAAGCATTGATGATGTTGTAGCAGAAGTTTCACGATTTAACGGAGTAGTATTTCCAGCCCACCTTGACCGAGCATCTTATTCGGTGCTTTCAGTTTTGGGCTTTATGTACCCTGAAATGAATTTTACTTGTGCCGAGTTTACACACAAAGCGTATATTCCACAGTATGAAGAAAAACACCCTTTGCTTAAAGGAATGAAATATCTTCGCAACTCCGATGCCCACTATCTTGAAAATATGGTAGAGGCAAGTGAAGAAATCGACCTTTCTGAATGTAGTGCAAAAGCGGTAGTGGATTATATACTGAACAAATAAGTGCAAAATGCAAAACGCAAAGTGCAAAATGTAGGAACTGCGTTGCAATTATAAATGTAGGGGCGATTCACGAATCGCCCGAAAAGGCAATTGCATCAACTAAGAAAATGTAGGGGACGCTGACCACAGCGTCCCATTTTTAATCCTCATACATAGCTTGAAAAATAAATCGCGTAGCAAACATAATTCCTTTAATAAAGGCATGACGTTCACTTATTCTGTTGAGTTCCGAAACCGCATCATCATATTCTTCAAGGAAAACTATTTGTTCACTTGAAAGTTTTGAACGGAAAGCATCTTCAACTTTTGCATATTTTTTTACAAGAACATCTTCTTTTTTAGTGTTTTTAATTGGCACCTCAATTAAATAATAATTCCACAAATCCTCTAAATCTTGTCGCATATAATCACCTCCTAGCAATATTATAGAGTTTATAACTCTAAAAGTCAATAGAGTTATAAACTCTATGGTAAAATATTTTTGAGGTGTTATATATGAGATATAATGAATGTATTCGTTTTTTGCGTGAAGATGCTGATAAAACACAAACGGAAATCGCAACATTGTTACAAGTAGGGCAGAGGACATATTGCGATTATGAAAGTGGTAAGACAAGAATCCCAGTTGATAATTTGATTATACTTGCAAAATATTATAATGTTGATATGAATTATATATGTGGAATGAGTAAAATTAAAAGAGAATTTCCGAAAGAATAAAAAAGGGACACATCGTGTCCCTTAATTTTTTGCTATTTAATTTTCTCACAAATTGACAATACATAATCATTTACTATTTCTGTGTGGAATTCGTAGCCTTGTAAATCGAAAATGTCAAATCCTTTCATAATTTCATTTACGCCTTGTCCGTCAATTTTACTGTATGCCTCTTTTTGAGTCCATATTTCATAAAAGAGTTCAGGGGTAGGGTTATTCTTAAAAGTTTCTAATTCTTTACCACAAAAAACACGATTTGAAAGCTTTTCAAGATTTCTTTTTTCGTCTATGAATTCAATATCAATTCCAATGGGATTTTCACTTGTGCAAACTGCAACCATATTGCCACTGTGCGAAATACTTACAAAACAGTTGTCTGCTATGGGCTTGCCATTTTCTTCATATCGAAGATTTTCTACACCCATATTAAGAAGCTCGGTTGCTGCCGCAATACTTTCTGGCTTTTTACAATGGTCTCTAATATTTTGTAGTAAAAGTTTTTTATCATATTCAGTTTTTTCTGTTAGATTAAAGAAATAAACCGATGTCATAAAATCACCGTGTTTATTCTATCACAAAAAAATTCAAATATCTACTCTTTTACCTAAATAATCCGATGGCGAAACGGTAACTCCGTCTTTGTATAGTTCAAAATGCAAGTGAATACCGTCTGCACTTTCAATAGGAATTTCCCCAAGTGTGCCGATTTTACTGTTTGCTTTTATTTCTTCGCCCGGCTTTACGGTGCTGTCTTTTTGTAATCCGTAGTATTTAGCAGTAAATCCGTTGCCGTGGTTGATTGTAACAATTGTCCCCCAGATTTCGCTGTGCTCAAGTTCTGTTACAACTCCGTCAGAAATTGCATTGACCTGGTCGCCCTTTGCACCGTTTATGTCAACTCCGTTATGAGTGCGCCAATCGTTAGTTGTTTTATTTTTTACGATTTCGCCTTTTGAGTATTCTCTTGCCACTTTATCGCCAAGGGGGAATGAGTAAAACACACTTATAGGTGTTTCTTCAGTTGTAGTAACAGGGTCAGTTCTGTCGTCGGGTACATTCGTAACAGGTGTGTTTACCTGCACATCCTCTGTTGTCTGTTCAGTAGTAGTTGTAGTGTCGCTGGTTTGTGGAGTTGTGGTATTGTCCTTGTTTGTCATCCAAAGTGAGAAGAGCGTTACACCGCACAACGCCAAGGCAGAAGCGGAATAAATAGTTTTTTTGATTTTTTCCTGATTTTTAATTCTTTTCAAAATAAAAGCACCTCCGTCAATATTTTTGACAAAGGTGCTAAATTTATACAGAAAAAAAGGACGGTTGCGGAGCCGTCCTTTTTCCGACCGATATACATCGGCCTGAGGGGTTGTTTGAGGATGGGGTATGTGCACCGTGGTCTCCCTTGGTGCATCTAAATAATAACTCTTGATTGTTAAGATACAATGAATAGATGTTTAATATTTTGAAAAATAACTGTTAACAAAGTTTAAATATAAGAAAATAAAAAATTTTTTTGAAAATTTATCGAACAAATGTTTACTTTTTGAAAATTATGTGTTAGAATATAGAAAATAAAACTGTGTTTTTATAAAAAAACTAAAAAATGAGGAGAATTTTTATGCGCCCCATTAACGATACACAACAAAAAATTTATGAGTTTCTTTGTGAGCGTTCACAATGCGGTGTTCCACCATCAGTTCGTGAAATCGGCTCTGCGGTTGGTCTTCGTTCAACATCTTCAGTTCAGGCAAACCTTGACGCGTTAGAAGAGGCAGGTTATATTGAGCGCGACCCACTCTTAAAGCGTTCAATACGTGTGCTAGGTCAAGCTGAAAATGTAACAAGTGTTCCACTTTTAGGTACTGTTACCGCTGGTATGCCAATATTGGCAGTTGAACAGATTGAAGGTTATATTCCTTATAACGGCAGAGTTTCTCGTGATAAATCACTTTTTGCACTCAAAGTCCGTGGCGAGAGTATGCTCTGGGCAGGTATTCTTGACGGCGACGTTGTAATCTGCGAAAAAACACCTTATGCTACAAATGGCGAAATCGTTGTTGCTATGATTGAAGACGAAGCAACAGTTAAGCGCTTCTATAAAGAAAACGGTCATTTCAGATTGCAACCTGAAAATGATGCTTATGAACCAATTATTACAAATGAAGTAATAATTTTAGGTAAAGTAGTTGCACTTTACAGATATTATTAAAAATTTTCAGCGAGGGTTTAAGCCCTCGCTTTTTTCTTGCTTATTCAATAAATTGGGGTTTGTCGGGATGTTTTGTATTACTAATATGATTGGGTAGGGCGGGGTCTTGACCCCGCCGAAACAGGTAATATATTCGTTTTGGACGGCGGGGTCAAGACCCCGCCCTACCGTTTGTTTTAAAAAATAGTCATCCCGACAAACTCAAATTTGAAAAAAGAGTTTACTATATTTGTATAATTGACAAAAACCATAAAAAAGTTTATACTACCTATGATTATGGATTTTTTAATTGGCTTGGAGAAAAGTTTATGTTAATTAAGTTTTCTGCACCTTGTCTTTTAGGTCTGGAAGGTCTTGTGGCACAAGAATTAAAAGATATGGATGCACAAAATGTTGAAGCAAAAAACGGCAGAGTTGATTTTGAAGGCGACGCTAATATTCTTGCCCGCGCAAACCTCTGCTCAAGATATAGTGAACGAATTTTAATCCGTATGGGCGAATTCAAGGCAATCACATTTGAGCAACTTTTTCAGGGAGTAAAAAAATTGCCTTGGGAAGAATGGATTGGCAAGTTTGACGAGTTTCCGGTAAAGGGGTATTCACTTAACTCACAACTTCATTCAGTAAGCGACTGTCAGGCAATTATTAAAAAGGCAGTAGTTGAGCGCCTTAAAGAAAAATACGGAATTTCTTGGTTTGAAGAAAGTGGCGCAAAGCATCAGATTCAGTTTTCAATTATGAAAGATATTGTAACTGTTTTTATTGATACTTCAGGTGCAGGTCTTCATAAGCGAGGTTACAGACCTGTTGCAAACGCAGCACCAATTAAAGAGACTTTGGCTGCTGCTATGGCAGACCTTGCAAGACTTCGCCACTACCATACACTTTATGACGTTTGTTGTGGGTCAGGTACAATTCTTATTGAGGGCGCTATGAAAGCCCTCAACATTGCCCCCGGACTTCATCGTTCATTCATTTCTGAACGCTTTGAAAATATTCCATCATCTGTTTGGCAACAAGAAAGAGGCAGAGCAACTGACCTTGTAATCCGTGATGCCGATTTTATGGCTTATGGCTCTGATATTGATTTCCATGCACTTGAAATTGCTCGCGAAAATGCTCGCCGTGCAGGTGTTGGTATGAAAATCGACTTATCTAAAAAAGATTTGAAAGATTTTGTTCCAAAAAGTGAAAAGGGTACAGTAATCTGCAACCCACCTTATGGTGAACGAATGATGGATATTAAATCTGCAGAAGACATTTACAAAACAATGGGCAAAATCTTTAAGCCAAAGCGTGGCTGGGCTTATTATGTAATCAGCCCTGACGAAGATTTTGAAAAATGTTTCGGCAGAAAAGCTGATAAGCGAAGAAAGTTATACAATGGTATGATTAAATGCCAATTATATATGTATTACAAATAAATTGCTTTTTATGGGTGTGAAATTATGAAGCATATTTTTGTTGTAAATCCCGTTTCGGGAAAAGGTGAAATCGCAAAAGGGTATATTCCTACAATCAAAAATTATATTAGAGAGAATAATCTTGATGCAGAGATTTATGTTACAAAAGAATCTCGCGACGGTATGCGCTTTGTTGAAGAAAAAGCAAAAACAGGCGAAGAAATCCGTTTTTACTCTTGTGGTGGCGACGGCACTCTTTATGAGGTAGTAAATGGTTGTTACAAATACCCTAACTGTCAAGTTGCCAATATTCCGTTGGGTTCTGGTAACGATTTTTGCCGACTTTTTGGCAAGAATACAAATTTAAGCGACCACGTAAATGGTGTTCCGGTTAAACTTGACCTTATTGAAACTAACGGCACTGTTGCAATCAACGAATGTGCAATGGGACTTGACTCTGAAATCTGTATAAGACAAGCGTCATATAAAAAACTTCCAGGAGTAAACGGCGAAGTCGCTTATACTCTTGCAGCACTTGGTTGTATTGTTTCAGGAAAAACAAAAAATGAATTTAGAATTATAATTGACGACAATGAGGTTTTTGAAGATAAATATCTTTTCTGTTACATAGGCAATTCTCGTTGGTATGGTGGTGGCTACAAAGCAGCACCAAACGCAATGCCAAATGATGGTTTTATTGATTGTGTAATGGTCCGTTGCGACAGAAGTGCGTTAAAACTTTTACCACTTATAAGCGTTTATAAAAACGGCGACCATTTAGACCTTGATATTACAACTGTGCGCCGTTGTAAGAAGGTAAGAATTGAAAGTCGCAATCCTGCAGCAGTTAATGTTGACGGCGAATGCGAATATGTTACAGAGCGCGAATTCAAACTTTTAGAAAGTGCAATTACATTTGTTGTACCTAGAAATTCAGATTTTTTGAATATATTGATTTAGTGTGGTGCGGATTTGCCTCCCTTGTTAAAGGGCGCGAGCATCCGGTGGATGCTGAATTAGCGCTGTCTGAGCCGGCAGGCGAGTAATGAGGGGGACCACCGAAGGTGGTGGAGGGATTCCTCCACGCCTGCTAACAAAAAAAGGACACCACTCGGTGTCCTTTATTACATAATTTATAAAACCTTTACCCCAAATCCGTCGCCGAGTGTACCACCATTCAAAATGTACTCAACACCTTTTTTCTGCATAACGGTATTCTGTGGCAAGTTTTCTGTGCAACCATAACTACCTGTCTTTTTCTTGTTTTTAAGCATAATTTTATTCTTGTATCTCACACTAAAAAGCCAACGATACGCAGATGCAGGGTCTTCGCGATGGCTTATCACATCCCACAATTCAGGGAATCTAATAATGTTGCTGCCCTCAGGCATAAATTCCTTGTTAGTAGGGTAGAGTAGCCAACTGTGGCACATAAACTTGTTGTCAGGGTATTCAGGAAAATACTCTCTTATAAACTCTTGTGCTAATTTGAAAGATTCTTCACAAGATTCAATAGTCAGTTTTTCTCCACGACAAATATGCACATTCCAGATTTTGTCGCCAAA
Source organism: uncultured Clostridia bacterium (assembly GCA_937897215.1). Taxonomy (GTDB): domain Bacteria; phylum Bacillota; class Clostridia; order Oscillospirales; family Acutalibacteraceae; genus Fimenecus. Next base: position 6,521 of record CALCBQ010000126.1, read on the forward strand.
CTTGATTTCAACAGCATCTTTTTTATATGAATTTGGCATATAGTAAAACATTTTTTGATATTGCAAACGACCAATTTTGAAAATATTCATATTCATATGGTGCATAATCCAGTTAAGTTCGTTTAACCCCAAGCTGTGCAGATTATCACGACAATCGTTAATCCAGATTTTAATGTCATTCATAGTATCAAAAAAGATTTCATCACTAATGCCTTTTTTCTCATATCTGTCTTTAACCTCAGGCAAAAAGGCATATACAAGACAAAGCTTTGTAAAATTATCTTTTTTAAGATGGACTTCCCAACGGTTTTTATAACAGAATTTAAGGTAACGCGAGATTTTTCTCTCGTGTTTTTTTATGTATTCTTCAACCTGTTTCTGCAAATCTTCGTCAGGATATATCTTCAAAAACAAATCTTTTGCACGATTATAATCAACCATAATTTTCTCCTATTTTCAAGTTGATTATATTCTATCACAAAACATATAAAAAGCCAATATGTTTATACACTTAATGCAAACAAAAAGGACTGTTTATATGAAACAGCCCTTTTATTTTATTCATCTATTCCAAACGCATTAACAAGTCTGTCATATTGCTCGTCGGTAATTCTAATTACACTGCCGTGTCGCTTTTTGCGTTTGCCCATATCGTATTGGTCATTGTGAAGTTGAACAAACTTGCCACTTCCAAGGTCATCGCATAAAAACGGTGTGTAGCCCTTGTGCGTGTGATACTGGTCTGCAATCAAGCACCATTTCTGCATATCATCAAGGTAATATGTTTCAGGACCTTCAAGTCCGAAAAAGTTTGCAAAAACCTCTGAATGAATTTTTTCCCAGTTTTCACTTAAAAGGTCAACATTTCTTTCAATAGTGATTTTCTTGTTGGTTTCATCTTTTGAAAATCGATAGTAATAGCCCTTGTCCCAAACAATGTTTGTATCAATTACATCAGTTTTTGCATCAATGAATTTGAATGTAGGTGTAAATTCTTTAAAATCCTTTGTGAATGTGCCATAAATTCTTTGCTTGTGATGAATTTCGCCTTTTTCTCGCACACAAGATGCAAAAAACACAAACCAAGCATCTTTTTCTTTGCAAAAAATTGCCTCAGGCGCCCAAACACAACCTGCTTTTGGAATTCCAACTTCTACAAGTCGTTCTTCAGACCAGTTTATTAAATCTTCACTTTCCCAGATAAAGAGTGAACGACTACCTTTGTGTGAAAAGTTGTACCAATTGCCACTTGTGGTAAGCAAATCTGTTGCAATTATAAAGTATTTCTTTAATTTTTCGTCATATACAATAAATGGGTCGCGAATACCCTTTGTGCCAAGTTTTGCTTTAAGAATTGGCTCATCATTTCCTAAATCAGTAAAATGAAGCCCATCACGACTGACAGCAAACCAAATATATTCCTGGTCGCCCTTGTTGGTTTCTGTAAAATATGTAAATAAATATGCGGACATAATTACACCCCGATAAAAGTTTTAAATAAGTATAGCACAGTAAAAGGGAATAATCTATATTAATGTGAAAATATACTTCAAGTTAAATTGTACAAAAAACAGTAAAAATATTTATATAACATTGCCTGTTAAAAGTTTAACAAATTTTATTGACAATTTTTAGTACGCGTGCTAAAATAGGGTATATCCTAAATTAGTACGCGTACTAATTTGCTCGGAGGAGGGGTAGTTCCAAATGGCTCGAAGAAAATCCAATTTAACAAAACTTGAAATTATGCAAGTTGCAATGAAAATGTTTTTGGAGAAAGGATTTACAAATACTTCAGCAAAAGCAATCAGTAATGAACTTAATATAAGTACAGGCAATCTTACATTTTATTTTCCCACAAAAGAGCATATGCTTTTAGAACTCACTAAAGAGATTACAGCATTTCACACAAAGTGTATTGATAAGGTTGAAAAAGAAAATGATGATTTATTCTCTTACTGTTGGGAAGTTGTTGCCCAGATTATGTTGTGCGAAGAAAATGAACAGGCAAAAGACATTTATCTTGCGATTTATTCACATCCATTAACACTTCATTATGTTAAGGAATGGACAGCTGAGAAAAATCAAAGGATTTTAGGCGACAGACTTAAAGATTGGACTTTTGAAAGATTCCGACGAGTTGAAAATGTAACATGTTGTATTGAGCGAAGTGCATTAACAGAACCTTGCACCGACACTTACACAATAGAAGATAAAATAAGACTAATATTAACTTGTCTGTTAAAAATATATGACATTAATTTAGAAGAACGAGAAAAGGTAATCAAAAAAATTCTTGATACCGATTATCACAAAATGGGACACGACCTGTTAAAACAACTAACAAAATATGTTGAAAAGCAAAATCAACAAGCAATAAATGAAGCAATCAATGAAATCAAAATAATATAAAAAGGAGATTTGTTATGAAAAATACAAGAAAAATTTTAGCAATAATTATGGTGGTGGTTATGTGTCTTAGTATGTTAAGCATTACCGCTTTTGCAACTGATGATACACATACTGTATATTTTGACAACAGTAATACAAATTGGGAAATGATTGTAATGCTGTATGGAGATGCTGAAGACAATCATTATTCCGGTGGTCAGATGACTGAAGAAAGTGATGGCTTATTTGTAGGCACACTTCCTGCTGAAGCTGTAACAGTTCGCTTTCAGAATTATCTTCCCGGCACACCTGAAGAATATGCACCGGCTGAAGGCTTTTTAGGTACTGATTTCTTACCTGTTGAAGAGGGAATGAATTACACTTATTCAGATGGGGAAACCAGTGAATACGACCTTTTCGTTGGTGGTGTGGGTGTTAATGCAGATAATGCTGACGACATTTTAGGCGACGGTACAGCATCTTACAATGCAGAAGAAAATATTCTTTATTTAGATGGCTTAAATATTACAGACGGCTATGATATGGACGCAGAAACAAAAGTAGGTATTTTTGCAGGTCAAGATTTAAATATCGTGCTTGCAGACGGTTCTGATAACACAATTACAACACCTATAAATGAATTGACATATGGTATTGGTGTTACAGGCAATTTGTATATTTCAGGCGACGGTGCATTATCTGTTTTCTGCGATGATGTTGATGGCGAATATGAAGACGCTAAAAGTTTAGGTATCTTTGCAACAAATGGTGTGTGCGTTGAGGGTGCAAGCGTTTTTGCCCGTGGCGGTAATTTGAATGTAACAGATTGGGCTCAAAGTTCGGGTATTTACACTTATGGCGATGTAAGCGTAGATTTTGAAGGCACATTGATTGCTGAAGGTGGAAGTGTAACAGCAAATATTTCTGCTTACAGTGATGGTATTACAGTTTATGCATATAATAATGACGAATATATTAACATTTCTGTATATGACGGCTATTTAGAGACAATTGGTGGCGATGTAACATCTGATTACCAAGCTATGAGCACAGGTATATATGGCGTTTCTTCAGGCGTGTATACTTATGACAAAAACTCTGTTCTCGTGGCAAGAGGAGGTAACGCAACAATTTCTGAGACCAAAAATGGATATGAGCCGGTAGCACAGTCTTTTGGTATATGTGTGCATGGTGGCGATGCTAGTTTTTATGCAGGCAACATTACAGTTACAACAGGCGAATGTGTGGGTTTTGAAACATTTTCTGTAGGTGTTTTTGCTTCAGCTTATGAAGAAGATGACGGAAGTTTCTTAGGTGGTGCAGTAAATATCTATTGCGACGAAGTAACACCAAGTGAATACAGTCCGGGTCTTGTTGGTACTAAAGTTAATATTGAAACAGATGGCGTTGCAATTTTTGCTCAGATGGGTATTGAAATTGACGAAAAATTAACCATTGTAAACCCTGAAAATGCAGAAGTTTCAGAACATGATGATATATATGGGGATTCAAGTTATACAGTTTTTACTGCAGACGGCGAAATCGCAAATGATGTTACAATTGAACCATTAGGTTATAAAGTAACAATTAACGGATTAAACAACGGTATGGTGGCAGAAGTTCCGGTAGGTATGTCTCTTAATGAGTTCTATTGCGAGTTTTTCGGCGTTGACGATTTCTCAGAAGTTTTCAATACTGAAAAAGAGGGCTATACATTCGGTGGCTTCTATACAGACGAAAACTGCACAGACGGTAACGAATTCAGCTTTGACGATAAAATTACAGGCGATGTTACAATCTATGCGAAGTGGATTAAGAATGCTGATGACAATACAGGCGGTAATACAGGCGACAATACAGGCGGTAATACAGGCGACAATACAGGTAATAATACAGGCGACAATACAGGCGACAATACAGGTAGTAACGCAGGTAATGATGAAAATACAAAACCTGTACCAAACCCTGAAATCCCAAATACAGATGCAACTGTGAATAATGTAAATAGCAACGGTTGGTTTGCTGTTATGCTTACATTATCTATGGGTTTAGTACTTGTAATGACAACAAGTAAAAAAAGAGTATTTTCAAAATAACCCCTGAAATAATAAAAAAGGAACAACTCAGTTGAGTTGTTCCTTTTACTTTGCATTAATTACATTAATCCTAATTTGAATTTGATATTCGCAATTGCTCGTTTTGTTTTGATTGAGCGTTGTG
>CALCBQ010000127.1 GCA_937897215.1 uncultured Clostridia bacterium
TTTCCACCAATATAGTGGATTTCTGGTGCCCAGATATGTTTTGACATTACGCCCTCGTTATGAGCTTTCCAGATTATATGCTCTTCGGCAGTTGAAAGACCAATTACAGTATCACTTTTTCGCAAAATTATACGGTCATAGCCTGCATCAACATTCATAAAGGCTGGGTATGACGATGTAAAATAATAGTAGCCATCAGGTCCTTTCACGACATAAGGGTCTGCACGTTCAGGTATAAAAGGATTGGGGTAGTTTTGCATATTATTCTTCCTTATTCTCTAATTCTTGAATACGTTTTTCAAGTTTTTTAATTTTCTCATCGTGTTGTTTTTCTAATTCATATATTATATCTATTATTACAAAGAATAGTGTACCGAAAATTACTGCAGCACCGAGTTCAATTTTTATCGGATTACCTGACTCAAAGAGTTCCCAACCACCACAAAAAACATAAAGAAAAATTATTATAAACCAGGCCAAAATACACAAAGCCCAAGCCAAAATGTATTTCAATTTTCCCATAAGTTTTTTCATAATAACACCTCATCATTATGTTAACATAATGGAGTATAAAATTCAATAATTTTTCTTGTTCTTTATCTAACAAGAGCGGCAATAAAAAAGCGGGATGTTATTCCCACCTTTTTATTTCTTATCTGATTTTTTTACATATTTTTCAACGAATCCCAAATGATTGCCTTTAAATATAAGTTTTAATTCTTTATGCTTTAAAAAATCTTTTGGAAAATACAAAGTACTTTTCTTTTTTAGTTTGATGGCTTCGCATTTGTGCAATACTTCTGCAACAAACTGTGAGCAGAAATACTTATTCTTTCTTTTATAAGGAATTTTCATAAAGCACATAATAAGACCAAGAGTTGAGTACTTTAGTTCCCCTTTTTTCTCTATATAAGTTGTTACCTCTTCTTTAAGTTTATTGTAAACTTTCTCCGAAACCTTTACTTCATACAAAGCACAAGGAAACGATGGTCTGTCGGGCTTTTCATATCTTGTTATGCTTTCAACAAAAAATCCCTTACTTACAAAGGTATAAAAAGTATCCATATCCTCTTCAAATCCAATAGATGTATGAGTATATGGAAATCTTGTGCGCAAGCGAAGTATTTTCGCATCAAATCCCGGGTATTGAGTCATAAGTATATAAACTTTTTTATATGTCATTATTTTTACCTTTTTGATTAATATTATAGTTTCAGTATAACAGAATTCTGCAAATTTAGTCAAGTGGGAAGATTTGGATGTGTAAATTGGAGTTTGTCGAATAGAATGCAAAGTGCAAAATGCAAAGCGCAAAATGTCGGAACTGCGTTGCGATTATAGTAGGGGCGATTCACGAATCGCCCGTCCGCTCCCTCTCAGAGGGAGCTGTCTGCGAAGCAGACTGAGGGAGTAATATGTGTAATCGCAAAACTCCCTCCGTCAAAATCTTCGATTTTGCCACCTCCCTCAACGAGGGAGGGGAATATAAATCGCAACGCAGTTCCAACACTTTGCACTTTGCATTTAATCCGACAAACTCCAATTTGTTGATTAAAAAGAAAAAACGAGTTTCCGGGTGAAACTCGTTTTTCTTTTAAAAGGAGAATGAAAATGAAAGGGGATAAGGTCTGGAGTAACTCCTTAACCTTGATTAAAGAATACCACACAAATATGTAATCAAAATATACAAATCTTTAATTTTTTGTGAACTTTGAATTATTTGTTATTCTTTAATGCCCTTACAATTTCGTTGAATTTTGGTGGCTTGCCGTACATAAGAATACCAATTCTGTAAATTGTTACAGCAAGTCGACCAAGAACAAAGATTGAAATAATCAATATTATAATTGAGATAATTGCTTCAAAATGACTTGCAGTGCCCATACAGATTCTTGCAAACATTGCCATTGGCGAAGTAAATGGCACATAAGATAAAACTTTAATGATAATGTTGTCAATATTATCTGCGCTCATAAATGATATTGTAATTACAAAACCAATGATAAATGTGAACATTACAGGCATTGTAAGCGTGCCTACATCTTCAAGTTTTGATGCCATTGAACCCATAGCACCGTTAAGGAATGCATAAAGTCCAAATCCTAAAACAAAGAATACAATTGTATAAATCACAAGGGATGGCGAAATGCTTGTAAACATTGACAAAACTTCATTACCTGCAAGATAATCCTTATTTATGGCAATACAGATAACGCCCCAGATAAGTAGTACTGCAATTTGTGCAAGCCCCGCAACGCCTGTGCCTATAACTTTTCCGAAAATAAGGTTTTTAGGGTCGGCAGATGTTATAAGCAATTCCATAGCACGGGAACTTTTTTCAGTTGCAACGCTTTGTGCTACAAGTTGTCCGTAAACTAAAACTGCAACATAAAGCACCATCATAAGAAGATATGCATGAAAGAAGCTTTGTGTCTGGTCCTGACCAACTATTATAGATTCGCCTGTTACAAATGCATTTGTGAATTCGTTGATTTCTTCAGTAGAAAGTCCGGCATTCGCAAGATAATTCGCTTTATAAGAAGAAAGCATAACATCATTGATTATGTAAGATGTAGTGTCATAAAGTCCCAAATTATCTACTATGTATTTGTATTCAAGAGGGGACTCAATGACAATAGCAATTTTATAATCCCCGTTTTCAACGGACTCTTTGGCATCTTCAAAACTTTGTTGATTGTCAACTGTTATTTCAAAATCTGTAAGAGTTGATTTAAGTGCATCAGTAAGATTTTCATCTGTTTTGTTAATAATAAGCAGGGATTTTACTGTGTCATCTCCAAGATTAATTGAAATATCTTTGCCATCTGTAAATCGTGGGAAAAATGTTACAAGTGTGATAATAAGAGCCACTACAACAGTGAGTCCTACAAATATTTTGTTTTTTAGAAAATTTTTGAATTCAAATTTGAATACTGTAAAAAATTGTTTCATATTTGCCCCTCCGTGAATGATACAAAAATTTCATTAAGAGTTGGCTCTTTTACAGAAAATCCGTCGATTAAGTTGCCGAATTGTGAAACAGATTCCATTAACCTGTTTTTATGATTTTCGTCAGTAAGGGTTACAGTAACTTTTTCATCATCGCAAGTTATACGCTTGATAAAGTCAAAATTACCATTATTAAGAAAATCTGCAACAGTTTTAATGTAGTCAGTTTTAATTTCTATGATGTTTCGCGCATAACTGTGCTTGATTTCTTTTATACCACCGCTTAAAACGATTTTTCCACCGTTAAGAATGAGGATTTCATCACAGAATTCTTCAATGTAATTCATCTGATGGCTTGAGAAAAGAACGAGTTTACCATTTGCAATCAAATCTTTAACCAAATCTTTAAGAAGCGAAGCGTTTACAGGGTCAAGTCCTGAAAATGGCTCGTCAAGAATGATTATGTCAGGGTCTGCAATCAAAGTTGCAACAAGTTGAACTTTCTGCTGATTACCTTTTGAAAGAGTGTCAAGGCGACGGTTTTTGTATTCTTCAATTTCAAGACGGCGAAGAAGTGTTTCTGCATTCTGTATTGCGGTTTTCTTGTTAATATTCTGAAGCTCTGCAAAATACACAAGTTGCTCTAAAATCTTTTTCTTTGGGTAAAGTCCTCGCTCTTCAGGAAGATACCCGATTCGCACTTTTTGTGTGCTTATTGGATTTCCGTTAAGAGTAACATTACCGCTATCTGCACCGAAAACATTCATAATAATGCGGATAAGTGTAGTTTTGCCCGCACCGTTACGGCCGAGTACACCAACTGCCTTACCACTTTCGGCAGAAAAAGAAATTCCTTTTAATACGGATTTTTCTCCAAAACTTTTTGTAATATTATTAATGGTTAAAATCATTGTGTTCACCACCTGATATACATTGTATCATATATAAAAGGTAAAAGAAATAAAAATTCTGTAAGATTTTTGTAATAATTATTAAGGATTTGTAACTTGTATTGAAAAAAACAGATTTTATTATATAATTATAATGATAAACTATGGGAGTAAGTATAATGGAATCTGTTTTTAAGTCGCAAAAAGCACAAAACAGAATACAAGAATTAAGGGCCTTCCTTATCAGTGATAGATGGATGGCTGTATTGTTCTGCCTTGCTGGGGTAATTACAACCGCAGGGGCTTATCTCCCGAATGAGCGTCTTGAAATTCCGGGTACAGTTATTTTTGCATATATTGTTGGATTTACATTGGTAATTAGTAACGATTTAATGGCGACGTTAATACCTGTAATGTTTACTTATCTGATTGCTATCAGGTGTTACGATTCCTTTGACGAATTTATGCAGTATAAATGGTATGCAATACCTCTTGTTGTGATGCTTTTATTCCATTTGGTTGCATACCGCAAACCACTTACGGCAAAAGGCTCGCAATTCAAGCCAATGGTATTTGTATCAATATCAATTCTTCTTGGTGGTATAGGGTTTATTTCCCCTGAAGAATATTTTGCGCCTACATCTATTTATCATATGTTAGGACTCGGCTTTGGTATGGTGCTTGTGTATTCATATCTTTGTGCTCATATAGGTGTAAGAAAAGACTATTCACTTCTTAATATGCTTACAAAGATAATGGTGCTTACAGGTTGCTTTGCATCATTTATGGTTATTTCATATTACCTTATTAATATCAATGAAGTTCTTGATGTTAAGGGCATTCTTTATATGCAGTGGCGAAATAATTGTTCAACAATTCTTATGATTACAATGCCGTTTGCATTTCTTATGGCAAACAAAAAATCTTATGCAACTATTTTCGGCTTTATCTTTTTCTTCGCAATTCTTCTTACCGGCTCACGCGGAGGAATGGTTTTCGGTTCTGTTGAAATTGTAATGTGCATTGTTATGTATATGCTTTATGACCGTAGACGACGTTTGGCTTATGTTATTATCTGTCTTTGCCTTGCGTTCGGATTTCTTGCATTCTCCCCACAGATTACAGAGTTTTTAGGTCATACCCTTGACCGACTCTTCAAAGCGGTCAACGACTTCTTGATGGGTGAGAAGAATGAGGTAAGAGCAATTCACTATGCGCGCGGTATAAACGATTTTCTTACACAACCGATTTTTGGTACAGGACTCGGCTATATGGGTAACCGTGATGTGCACGCGTCAAAAGAATTTGCACTTTGCTGGTATCATTGTGAGCCAATCCAGATTGCTGCAAGTTTTGGTATAGTTGGTATTGTGGCATTCGTGTATCAGTTTATTCGCAGAAATATGCTTATCTGGAGAAAAGCGACGCTCTTTAATATGACGATTTTCTTGTCTTATATAAGCCTTGAAATGATGTCGTTGGTAAATCCGGGTATTCTTTGTCCGTTGCCGTATTTATTCCTTATAACATTGTTTATGGTTGTGGTTGAAAAGTGTGATGACGGCGAATATCAAGAGAAAATTTATATTCGTAAAAAACGCGAATTACCTAAACTTTCTAAAATAAAAGAATTCAAAGAAAGGGCTTGACAATCAGCCCTTTTTTTGTTACAATTCATATTTGCTATGGATAAATTTTCGAAATCCATATCCTTCCTCCCAAGGAGAGTTTGGGGGGCAAAGTCCATAAGGAGGTGTAAAAGAATGTCAAAGTATGAGACTATTATGGTTTTCTCACTTAGCAATGGTGAAGAAGCTGCAAAAGAGCTTGTAGAAAAATTCAAGGCTCTTGTGGAATCAAACGGCACTCTTGAAAGCGTTGATGAATGGGGCAAGAGAAGACTTGCTTACCTTATCAATGACGAAGCTGAAGGTTACTATGTTCTCTATAATTATGAGGCAAAACCTGAATTCCCAGCTGAGCTTGAAAGAATTGCAAAAATTACTGACGGTGTTCTCAGAACATTAGTTGTTAAGAAGTAATCGGAGGAAAAGTTTATGTTAAACAGCGTAATTATTATGGGCAGACTTACTGCTGACCCAGAACTTCGCACAACACCAAATGGCTTATCCGTTACTTCATTTACTGTTGCAGTTGACCGCAACTACAAATCAGGCGATGAAAGACAAACTGACTTTATCAGCGTTGTAGCATGGCGTGGAACAGCAGATTTCGTTACAAGATTCTTCAAAAAGGGTCAGATGATTGCTGTTCAGGGCTCACTTCAAGTTCGCAACTATGAAGATAAAAACGGTAACAAGCGTACAGCTTATGATGTTGTTGCTGACAATGTTTCATTCTGCGGAAGCAAGAATGAAGGTAGTAACAATACTTATGCAGCTGCAAGACCAGAATCAGCACCAGCTGTTTCTTACCAGAGTGCAGATGCAGGCAGCTTTTCAGTTTTACCCGATGATAACCAGGGATTCCCATTCGCTTCAGATGATGACGAAGGACTCCCATTCTAATTGATTCTAATAGGAGGAAACTAAAATGGCATACGATAAGAATGCAAGACCAAACAGAAAAGGTCGCAAAAAAGTTTGTGCATTTTGTGTAGAAAAAGTTGAAAAAATCGACTATAAAGATACAGCAAAACTCCGTCGTTACACATCAGAAAGAGCAAAGATTCTTCCTCGCCGTGTAACAGGTACTTGTGCATATCACCAGAGAGAGCTTACAACAGCTATCAAGAGAGCAAGACAAATCGCTCTTATGCCTTACACAAATGACTAATTAACAACTAAGCCACCCAATAGGGTGGCTTTTTTTGATGAATAAAGAATAGTTGCGGGTCTGCGACGCGATTATAGTAAGGGCGATTCACGAATCGCCCGTTTTTTATGCAAAAAAATATTGACAAAACATAAATTGTGTTATATAGTTAGTTATAGAAGTAACTAACCTAATAAAAATCGGTTAATAAAAAAACAGGGAGGTGTAGAAATATGTTTTCCTTTACAGAAGATAAGCCCTTGTATCTTCAAATTGCAGAACAACTTGAAGATGCAATTTTCGTAGGTGCTTATGAAGAAGAAACACAAATTCCTTCGACAACTGAGCTTTCAGTATCTTTGCAGATGAATCCTGCAACGGTGTTAAAAGGAATGAATATTCTTGTGGCGGAAAATATTATTTATAAAAAAAGGGGTCTCGGAATGTTTGTTTGTCCCGGTGCAATCGAAAGGATTAAACATAAGAGACAAGAAAAATTTTATGATAGTTATGTTCTGCCACTTTTAGATGAAGCAAAGAAACTTGGTCTTACAGAAAATGAAATCATAAATCTTATTGAAAAAAGGGGAGATAAAAAATGAGCATTAAAATCACAGATTTAACAAAGAAATATGGTAAAAACACAGTGTTAAAAGCAATTTCTTTGGAATTTGAAGAAGAAAAAATTTATGGTTTGTTAGGCAGAAACGGAGTTGGCAAATCCACCTTGCTTAATATAATATCAAACCGTATTTTTAAAACTAGTGGCGAAGTGTTTGTTGATGGCGAAGTAGCAGAAGAAAATGCAAACGCACAACAAAAAATATTTTTAATGGGCGAAATCAATCTTTACCCTGAATCAATGAAGGTTTCAGAAATAATTAAATGGACAAAAGAATTTTATCCTGAAACAGATACCGAATTTGCTTCTGAATTAGCAAAAAAGTTTTCAATTGATACAAGTAAAAAGTTTGGTACTTTTTCAACGGGTCAAAGAACAATAATTAAATTTATTACAGCAATTTCATCAAATGCAAAATACACCTTTCTTGATGAGCCGATTTTAGGGTTAGATGCAAATCACAGAGAACTTCTTTACAAAACAGTTATTGAAGAATATGCAAAGAATCCAAGAACTATTGTTATTTCAACACATTTGATTGAAGAGATAGCAACCGTAATTGAAAATGTTGTGATTCTTCATGATTGCAAAGTAGTGTTGTCAGAAAGTACAGAAAAATTACTTAATAAAGGATATTCGGCAAAAGGAAATCTTTCAGATATTGAAGAATTTATAAAAAACAAAAACTGTTTGGGTGTTGAAAAGATTGGTGGATTTGCCGTTGCCTATCTTCTTGATGAAAAACCTGAAAATGGCGACAAGAATATAGAAATTGCAGGACTTAATTTACAAAAGATATTTATAAAATTAACAGGCGGGGAGGGTGCAAAATGAGATTGAAAAGCGCATTAAAATACAGATATAAAAAGAATTTAAAGCTTATAGGTATATTTTATCTGGCTTTTGCTTTGATTACATTTGTAGCATTTATCACAAAAAGACTTTATCCATACAGCTATAAGTCATTTTCAGATGGCGTTGATATGTTCTATTATATGACTGCGATATTTGCATTTATTGTAGGGCTTTTATCCTTTAAAGATGAGCAGATTTTTTTCATTCAGAATGGTATCACACGCGAACAATGTCATAAGAGTTTCTTAGGATATTTACCTATTACCGTCGGATTTGCCCTTGCAGAAAGATTATTTACATTTTTGTTTTGCAAGGCAATAAGGGTTGATTATTCGCACTTTTTAGATGTTAGTTTCAATATAGGAAACAGAACATTTATTGCTGATGTTATTTATGAAACAATCGCATTGATGTGTTTTTTAAGTTTTGGTTATTTAATATCAATTATAATCCGCAGAGTAAAACCTGTTTATATTATTATAGGGATAATTGCCATTATAGTTGCATTGTTTGCGGATTATTCCTTAAGTGAAACAAATGGCGTATTACCAAGTTTTGCTTATGTTCCACGCTTAATTTATTTCGGCTCTGCATTTAATGAATTTATACCGTTGAATTTTGTGGTTTCGCACATTCTGACTGTTTGTATTTTGCTTTCAATTTCACACATTTTGACTTTAAGCATGAACATCAACAGAAAGGAGAAGCACTAATGAATAAGAAAAGATTTATTGTACCGTCAATCGTTTTATCAGTTTCAGTTGTTCTTCTTGTTATAACATTGGTATTAACAACAAGCTTCATTTTTTGTACGGGATTAAACACATTTAATGGTGAACGTATAGAAAAAAGTGTGCCGTTTTCTGAAATCGCTTATAAAATAAATCCTTGTTATTCTAATCTTCGTGCTTTGTTTGACAGTTATAATTGTTTCCGTTATTACGACCCATATGAAGAAAACAGCACTGCTGATATGGATAAGGCACCTGAAGACTACTATAAGAAATGTATAGAATATTCAAAAAAGATGTATGAATATTATTTAGCTAATCCAAAAGCGTATAGGAGCAATCAAAATGCTAATCCAAGTTTTGATGTTGCCTATCTTTCGCAAGAACATGCTTTGGCAGATGCACTTTCTCAACGCGTTATTTCACTTTATTTAGACGGGCAAAAGGAAGAAGCGCAAAAACTTATCAATGAATATTTTAACAATTTGCCAGCTGATAAAAGTTTGTGTGTTGTGGCTATTGCATCTTTTTCAAATACAGTACACGACCTTGAAGATGATGTGAATTATCAGAAATGGATGGTTGAAGTTGAAGAGAAGGTAACAAAAGCATATTATGAAGCATTTCCCGAAAAAGATGAAATTGACAATATGTTTACAAGAGGCGCATATTATAAACCATTCGACTGGCAAAAATAAATGAACAAAAATAAGGGATGCAGGATTGCATCCCTTATTTTATAGCATAATCATATTCGTCAACTTATCTGCTCTTTCAATCGCTTCATCACAATTTTCATACCCACGGCATAAATTGTTATACTTAAATCTGTAATCTCTGCCCTCGTAGATGTTTAAAACACAATTATCTAAAAGTCGATTTTCTATGGAAAGCAAAGCGTCAACTTTTTTTGAAGATAAAATATTGTCGCTTGTCAAAAATCGTGAAGTATTAACTTTTTCTTGTGGTTCAAAAGGTAAAATATGATTTTCATCACATACTGTTATGGCGATGTTGTGATTTGAGAAAATCAAAGTTTGTGGAATATCATTAGCAAAATATGATGGACTCATTATAAATGGGATTTTTTCTGATGTTGCATAATCTTTGATAATCCCAAGTATTATTGAACTTACAAAAGAAGAATTATCGTAAATGCCTATAACATTATCACAATTTTCAAAAATCGTGTCATAATGAGTGTGAATACCAAGTGGGGTAGGAGAACTTAACAACCTTATTGTGCCAGCACCTTTAATATTTGTATTTTTTAGTGTTCGACTGCAAAATCTTCGCACGTAATTTATAACTTTATCGTCATTTAAGTATACCGAAAACTCTGTATGGATTTTCTCTTTAATATGCGATGCGCTTTTAAGAAATTCACAAGCCTTTTTGTAACAGTTATTTTCTTTCGCTTTAAGAATGAGTATTTCACGGCGCAAGTCAAGCGGATAGTTTTTGTCTTTTGTAACGGGGTAGTATTTCTCCCATATTCCTGAAAGTATTGGGGAAATTCGTGAAAATCCACTGTCGCTTATTATGTATGTGTCAAGGTTTTCTATATAAAGTCCGTCAGGGGACTCGTCATAAAACGGATTGAACACAGAAATGTTATAACCTTTGAAATTTTTAACAAGGCGGTCAAAGAAAACTGCACGCTCAAAATCGCTACCACCATAAATAATAAAAACCCTTGAATTCGTGTCTTTTTTATAAATTGTGTTGTATGCACTTATATAACCATTACTGCAAATCGCACTCGAAAAATACTTTTTCATAATACCACCTCTTTTTATACTATTCAGTGGTGTTTATTTTGTTAATTTGTTGACAAAAATGTGTATGTGTACTATAATAATTGCGGAAAAATTTAAAGGAGTGTATAAACATATGCCATTAGTAAATGCAAAAGAAATGCTTACAAAAGCAAAAGCAGGCCACTATGCAGTTGGTCAGT
>CALCBQ010000128.1 GCA_937897215.1 uncultured Clostridia bacterium
GGAAATGTAGCAAAGGTCATGAGTGGCAAGCATCGATAGATCACAGAAATAGAGGTACTGGTTGTCCGTATTGTTCGGGTAACAAAGTTTTGCAAGACTATAATGATTTACAAACAATTAATCCAAATCTGGCAAAAGAATGGAACTGGGAAAAGAACGGCAATTTAAGGCCAGAAAATTTCACAAAAAACAGCCATAAAAAAGTATGGTGGAAGTGCAACAAAGGACACGAGTGGCAAGCGTCTATTTCCAATAGAAATAAAGGTGCTGGCTGCCCAATTTGCAATTCGGAACGACATACCTCTTTCCCCGAATATGCAATCGTGTATTATCTTAAAAAATATGGATTTGAGGTACTACATTCGTTTAAAGGACGAGGGTATGAATTAGACGTTTATATTCCATCAAAAAAAACTGCCATTGAGTATGATGGATATTTTTGGCACAAAAATAAAACAAAAATAGATTTAGAGAAAAATAAAAAGTGTGTAAGAGATGGGATCAAATTATATAGGATAAGAGAGGGATTACCATTATTAAACGACAGTTCTATAGATTTTGTTGTTCAAGAAAATCAAAAAGATTTATCCAAAATACTCGAAAGAATTTTAAGTGAAATAGTTAGAACTAATATCGATGTTGACATTGAAAGAGACACTATTGCTATAGAGAATTTACGGGAATACACAGAAAAGGAAAATTCTATTTTGTTTTCTAATCCGCAAATAGCAAAAGAATGGAATTATGAAAAGAACGGCAACTTAAAACCTGAACATTTTGTCTCTAACAGCAATAAAAAAGTATGGTGGAAATGCCAAGAAGGACACGAATGGCAAACATCGATAGCAAGTAGAAACAGCGGATATGGATGTCCATATTGTTCGGGACTATATGCTATCAAAGGAGAAACTGACTTACAAACAGTTAATCCAACTTTAGCAAAAGAATGGAACTATGAAAAAAATGGTGATTTAAAACCCGAACATTTTACAGCAAATAGCGGTGAAAAAGTATGGTGGAGGTGTCAAAAAGGACACGAATGGCAGACAAAGATAACACATAGAAATAATGGAAGCGGATGCCCATACTGTTCTGGTCGAAAAGCCGTTAATGGTGAAAATGATTTACAAACGCTTAATCCAATGCTGGCAAAAGAATGGAATTATGAAAAAAACGGCCATTTAAGTCCAGAAAATTTTACTGCAAATAGCTCACAAAAAGTATGGTGGAGATGCCAAAAAGGACACGAATGGCAGGCAAAAATAGCTGATAGAAATAAGGGGCGCGGATGTCCATATTGCTCGAGTAAAAAAGTATTAATAGGCTATAATGATTTGCAATCGAGAAATCCGATTTTAGTAAAAGAATGGAATTGTGAAAAGAACAATGGATTAACCCCTTCAGATGTAATGCCTAACAGCAATAAAAAGGTATGGTGGAAGTGTCAAAAAGGACATGAATGGCAAGCAACAATAAATAGTAGAAATAGCGGTTCAAGTTGTCCTTATTGTTCAGGTTTATATGTTATCAAAGGCGAAAATGATTTGCAAACAGTGAGTCCAACTTTAGCAAAAGAATGGAATTATGAAAAGAACAATGGATTAACACCTATGAATGTAAAGCCTAATAGCAATAAGAAAGTGTGGTGGATTTGTAGTAAAGGGCATGAGTGGCAAGCGACAATTAATCATAGAAATAACGGGCTTGGATGCCCATATTGCTCTGGGCGTTATCCTGTTAAAGGAGAGAGTGATTTACAAACAGTTAATCCAACTTTAGCAGAAGAATGGAATTACGAAAAAAACAATGAATTAACACCTGTTGAGGTATTGCCTAATAGTGGTAAAACAGTATGGTGGAAGTGTGGTCAAGGACATGAGTGGCAAGCGCGAATTGTCGATAGAAATAAAGGAAACAGTTGCCCTGTTTGTAGAAAATTAAAAAAATAATAGCAAAAGTTTTAATTACATAAAGGAAGTGAAAAATGATACATTTTGATAATAACTTAGCTAAAGAAGCATTCAAAATTGCACACGAAGCGCACGAATTATCTGATGTGGCTAATGATCTTAATAGAATCAACATTGTTTTATCAACCACACCAACTATGCAAAATTTATTCGAAGCGCAAAGATTAGATAATGAATTACGTGAAAAATACCCAACTATTGATAAAATGCTTGAAATAGCAAATAGTTACCCAATAGCTACCGTTGCTTCGCAAAGTAATACACAAGGCTTACCAGAATATGCAAATCTCAAACAGGATTATTTTGGTATATTATGTTATGTTCTTTTGAAAAAGGAAATTACATCTTCAATTGAGCAGTTTATTGAAAAAGTGGATTGAATAGTCTGAAAAAGGTGGAAAAGCAATTGCAGGAGTATATCTCGAAAGATAAATTAACAGAAATTATCGACGGACTACACCTTCAAATGGTGTGGGTATGGTTAGCTATTGATTCATTACACGCCATCAAAACCATTGACAAGGCAAAAATCAAGCGAGCTCAGAATTTTATGTATATAACACATAGCTCTTTGATTTATCGATATTCAATGGAGTTGGCAAAGCTATTCGATCAAGAAGATGGTTTATCCATATATCGAATTAGAAACATGTGTTTGCAAAACAAAGGATATTTTGACGATTCTTTTGATATTGTAGAATATTGCAAAAACTTTAAAAAATCATTGAGTCAATATAAGCCTTTGATAAACAATATTACGGAACGCAGAAGAAAAACCTATGCTCATAATGATAAAGACTATTATTTGTTTAGTCAAAAGGCAATCGATAACTTTCCGTTAGATATGCAGGAAATTGAAGATATGGCAAATCTTATATGTACTTTTGCCAAGACAATGCAAGAAAAAATCGGAAGTAAGCGTGCCCATCTTGGATATCCTGCGAATTCTGATGATGTAAAAAGATTATTTGGTGAGAAAACCGATGCTGATATATGGTTAGAAGATAGCGATAATCTTTTTTAGTAAAAACAAAATATAGTATGAGGATACAAAAGTGCGCGTATAAAAAGTGCCATTTTATAGCCATATTCACTCAAAATCCGCACTTGCACCCCCTAATGCCCAAATGCACCCCCTTGTTTCCGGTTAGTTTTTGGCATTTTCTGCACTTTTGTATTTCTATTATTATCTACGCCCCAACCCAAAAATTCAAGAATAAAGGGATACCAAACGGTATCCCTTATTTTTACCCCAACATAACGTCTAATAGCATCATTGTAGCAAAGCCCGAAACAATACCCATTGTTGCAAAATATGGTTGTATTTTCTGATTTTTTTGACATTCAGGTATAAGTTCGTGTACTGCTACTAAAATCATAGCACCTGCGGCAAAGGAAAGAGCGTAGGGGAGAATGGTTTCAACATATACTGTTAACATAGCACCAATTACACCAGCAACTGGCTCAACCATACCTGATGCCTGACCGTATAAAAAGCTCTTTTTTCTTGAATATCCTTCGCGTCTTAAAGGTAACGAAACTGCTGCACCTTCGGGGAAATTCTGTAAGCCAATACCAACGGCTACCGATATTGCACCCATAAGATTTTCAGTAGAAAAATTGTTTTGAAGTGCGCCGAATGCAACACCGACTGCTAATCCTTCAGGTATATTATGGAGTGTTATTGAAAGAATTAGCATAATTATTCGTTGGAGTTTTTCGTTAGGTTGAGATTTTGGATTGTTGGCCCTATTTCTCGCAAATGTAACTATTTTATCAGACGCCCACATAAATGTTGCACCAAAAAGAAAACCAACTGTTACAACAAAATATGCAGGTGTATTCAATATGGATTCTGCACGCTCAATGGCAGGTTGCAATAAAGACCAGAAGCTTGCCGCAATCATAACCCCAGAAGCGAATCCAAGCATAATATTCAGTATTTTTTTGTTAGTTGATTTGAATAAAACCACTGTGGCAGCACCTAATGCGGTTACAAACCAGGTGCCAAGCGTTGCTATAAGCGCCATAATGACAAAAGTATTCATATAGCACCTCCCGTATTCATTATATTTTCTGAATAACAAGAGGTGCATATTTTATGGTAATTCTTATTTTGTGTTGACAACAGAACAAATGTTCGGTATAATTGTTTCATAAAATATCAAAGGGGATTTTTATGAAAAGAATTATTCTGCATTGTGATTTGAATAACTTTTATGCATCAGTAGAATGTGTTAAAAACCCCAAGTTAAAAGGTAAATGTGTAGCAGTTTGTGGTAGTGAAGATGACCGCCACGGAATAGTCCTTGCAAAATCCCAACCTGCAAAACTACTTGGTGTAAAAACAGGTGACACTATACTTGAAGCAAGGCGGAAATGCGGTAATCTTATAGTTGTACGACCTGATTTTGATGTTTATTATGATTATTCTGAAAAGGTAAAAAGTATTTATTCAAGATATACCGATTTAATTGAACCATTTGGAATGGATGAGTGTTGGCTTGATGTAAGCGGTAGTGTAAATCTTTTTGGCGATGGCTTTGATATTGCCGAAGAAATACGAGAAAGCGTCCGGAAAGAAACAGGTCTTACAATATCAGTTGGTGTTTCTTTTAACTAGGTTTTCGCAAAGCTTGGTAGTGATATGAAAAAGCCCGATGCCACAACGGTAATTTCAAAAGAAAATTACAAGGAAAAAGTATGGTGTCTTAATGCAAATGAAATGATTTTTGTAGGCAGAAGAACATTCAAAACCTTGCAGAAATACGGAATAATCACTATTGGAGATATAGCCAATACCCAACCGGAATTTATGAGGAAAATACTTGGTAAAAATGGCTTTGATTTATGGATTTATGCTAATGGATTAGACCTTTCGCCCGTATCTCATATTGATAGTAAACCTGTGCCACAAAGCGTAAGCAGGGGAATTACGTGCATGGAAAGTCTAGTATCTTTGAATGAAGCCGAAAGAGTAATCACAGAATTATCTGTAATGGTGTCAAAAAACTTGCGACAAGAACATTTACTTGCAACAGGAGTACAGTTAGCTGTAAAAGACGATACCTTAAATGTTCAACAGTATTCTGCTAATCTTGAATTTCCCACTCATAATGCAAAAGAAATTTGCAATGAAGCAAAACTCTTATTGAATAATAAACATTTATGGAAAAGAAATATTCGTGCGTTGACGGTAAGAACATATAACCTTGTATGGGAAGAAAAATTTCAACAACTGCATATTAATTATGATATAGACATACACGAGAGAATAGGAGTTATTGATGACGCTCTTAACGGAATACGTAAAAAAGTAGGTAACGATAAAATATTTAACGGATGTCGTCTTTATGGTACAAAAATGCCGACAGGTAAAAGTGAACATTCATCTTTACCGCCGGCAAGCTTTTAATATAAGTTTTATGCTAATTCGAGCCACAAGGTTTCAAGCTCTTCAAGAGATCCTTCTTTTACTTTGATTTCTTCAAGGGTTTCAGAAAGACGGGCATAGTCGCTTGAAATATCAGGGCTATTACAAAGCTCTTTCAAATCATTTATTTCAGTTTGAAGTGCTGAAATTTCTTTTTCAGTATTCATAAGCTTAGCACGACGTTTTCTGTCTTCTGCTTTATTTTTACGCGACTCTTCATAAGCTTTGGCTGAGTCGCTTTTTTCTTTTGAATCAGAAACTTTTTCTTCTTCAGCAATATAATGCTCTTTATAATAGTCGTAATTACCATTATAAATAACGATTTCTTGTGGCTTCATTTCAATAATTTTGGTAGGTACAGAGTTAAGCAAATATCTGTCGTGAGAAACCATAATTATAGTGCCTTCATATTGGCTTAAAGCAGCGTCTAACGCCTCTTTTGCCTTGTAGTCAAGATGATTTGTGGGCTCGTCTAAAACAAGTACATTTGAGCGCCCAAAGGCAATAATGCAAAGCACAACTTTAGCACGATTAGCACCACTCATTTCACGGATACGCTTGAATACATCTTCATCTTCAATAAGAAAACGAGCAAGCATACTACGGATTTCATATTCAGTTTTAGTAGGAAATTTACGATGAACTGCTTCAAGTACGGTCATATTAAGGTCAAGTGATGACAACTCTTGGTCAAAGTAAGAAATTTTTACATTTCCACCCCAACGCACAACACCCTCATAAGTCATCTTTTTGAGAATTGCTTTAAGTAATGAAGATTTACCAACACCGTTTTTACCTACAAATGCCACTTTTTCGCCACGGCTGACTTCAAGATTAAAGTTTTCGAAAAGGGTCCTTTTATCTATTCCACTTCCAACATTGATTTTTAAATTTTTACATTCAAGAATAGTTTTGTGTGGTTCAATATCAAAAGGAAAAGAAATGTGTAAATCCTTAGCTTTTGGATTTGGTTTAGCGGCTAATTCCATTTTTTCAAGTGCTTTAACGCGAGAACCAACGCTATTTATACTGCTGGATTTTGCAAGATTTTTACGAACATAATCGCGTAACTGTTCAATTTCGTTTTGTTGCTTTTCGTATTCCTTTGTAAGCGTCTTAATTCTTTCTTCTTTTTGTTTTAAGAATGAAGAATAACCGCCTTTATATCTTACTAATTCGCCATTTTCAATTTCGCATATATCAGAAGCAACAGAATTCAGAAAATATCTGTCATGAGAAACAATAATAACTGCACCTTTGTATGATTCAAGATAGTTTTCAAGCCAGTTTAACATACTGAAATCAAGATGGTTTGTGGGCTCGTCCAGAATAAGTAAATCAGGGTTTTCAACAAGGATTTTTGCAAGTGCAAATCGTGTTTTTTCTCCACCAGAAAGCACAGAAATACTACCATCTAAATTGAAATCGCCAAATCCCATACCGTTGAGTACTGTATTTATGCGAACTTCTGCATTATAACCATCACAAGCATCATAAATGCTTGTAAGTCGTTCGTACTCAGTTGAAAGTGAAGCGTATTCATCAGTATTTGCAACTGACATTTTCTTTGAGATTTCCTTAAGTTGTCTTCTTGTATCAAAGGCAAGTTTCAAAGCGTTTTGAATTTCTTCGCGAAGTGTGTTTGAGGTGTCAAGTGCCTCGTTTTGTCTTAAATAACCAATACGGATATTTGGTTTAGTGGCAAGCGCACCTTCATCATACTCAAGCGCACCCGATATAATATTAAGTAGAGTAGTTTTACCTACACCGTTAATACCTAAAAGACCAATGCGGTCTTTTTCGTTAACAGTTAGGTTTACATCTTTTAATATGATTTTATCAAGAAAACTTTTATTTATATTTTGTAAAGTAATAAGCATGATTTTTACCTTATTTGTTCGCAAGATTTTTAATGTTTTTCTTCCACATTCCTGTAAAATAGAATATACACGAAATTGCCGTAGCGAAAAGCCATCCAATAGGCCATGAATACCATATACCTTGTTGTGCAAACATAGGGGACAAAACAAAAGAAAGCACAACTCTTAAGAGTAAATCAGAGAATGTTGAAATCATAAATATATTAACAGCACCACTACCGCGAAGTACACCATCAATTATAAGTTTAATTGAAATAAATAAGTAAAATGGTGCAACTGTTTTTAAAAATTCCATACCCGCATTAATAATGGCAACATCATTACTGTTAACAAATATTCGCATCATAACATCAGGATAGAAATTGTAGAGAATAAATAGGGGAGTTGTAATCACAAAAGAAATAATATATAAATATTTTACTCCCTTTTTTATTCGCTCAACTTTGCCTGCGCCAACATTCTGTGCAGTATAACTTGACATACTATTGCCAAGAGCGGTTAGCGTTGTAATTGTAAATGTATTTAGTTTACCTGCTGCTGAAAATCCTGCAACAACAATATCGCCAAAGGTATTTACGAGACCTTGAATGAAAATATTGCCTACCGAAACAAAACTTTGTTGCAATATACTTGGAATTGCAACAAAAAGTATCTTTTTTAGTATTTCAAATGAAAAAATTTCTGATTTTCCGCAATTAAGTTTTTTTATTCTGGATATTAGCGTTAGGAATGCTAGTATAGATGCTAAGCCTTGTGCAATAAAAGTTGCCCACGCAACACCCGAAACACCTAATGGTGTATATTTAACAAGTATGTAGTCAAGTATAACATTTAATACTGATGATATAATCAAAAAGAATAGGGGAGTTTTTGAATCGCCTAAAGCCGTAAATATACCTGTACATACATTGTATAAAAACAAGAAAATAAGACCAGCAGTATAAATGTTAAGATATGCGGAAGAATCTTCGAACAGATTTTCAGGCGTGTTTAATGCAATTAGTAATGGTGTAGAAAAAATTAATCCTAAAATTGTTAGTATAACACTTAATGATAAAACGGAGATAAGAGAAGTGCTTATACAAGTTTTCATTTTCGAGTAGTTGCCATTGCCGAAGAATTGTGAAATTACAACGCTACATCCAATATTTGAGCCGTTTGCAATAGCCATATAAATCATTGTGATTGTATATGAAATTCCGATTGACGCTAATGCATCGCCACCAAGCAACTGACCAGCAATAATACTATCTGCAATGTTATATAACTGTTGAAACATAACGGAAATAAGCATTGGAACAGTAAACTTTACAAGTATTTTTGCGGGATTCCCAGTTGTCATATCTCTTACCATTTTATCACCTCATTTCAACCTCAAAAAAGGGACTGAATACAGTCCCTTAATTTTATATAGTTTTAAGAATACTTCTTGCTACGCTTATACCGTTTGAGGATGCCTGCATAAGTCCACGTGTAACTGATGCACCATCGCCAATAGCATGAAGACCTTTAACGCTTGTTTCAAAGTTTGTATCAACAACAACTTTATTTGAATAGAACTTAACCTCAACACCATAAAGAAGTGTTTCATCACTTGCAATACCGGGGGTAACCTTATCAAGTGCCTCGAGCATTTCTGCAATATCCACCATAATTCTGTGAGGGAATACAAGCGATAAATCTCCTGGAACAGCATCTTTAAGTGTAGGGATAAGATTGTTTCTGCAAAGTCTTTCCGGTGTAGTTCTTCTTCCACGTTTAAAGTCGCCATAAGTCTGAACAAGAATCTTACCATCACAAAGCATATTACTTAACTGTGCAATCTGTTTACCGTATTCAATAGGAGATTTAAACGGTTTTGTAAAATTCTTTGATACAAGAAGTGCAAAGTTTGTATTGTTTGTTTTGTATTCTGCAGATTTGTATGCATGACCGTTAACAACAGCAAGACCATTGTCATAGTATTCAGTTGCAACTTCGCCTGATGGGTTAGAACAGAATGTTCTTACCTTGTCATCAAATGTTTGTGAGTAGTAAACGAGTTTTGCTTCATAAAGATTCTCATTTAAGAATTTCATGACCTCATCACGAACTTCCACACGAACACCAACGTCAACAGTGCCAACTTGAGTTTCAATATCATGGTCTTTACAAATATGACTAAGCCATTCTGCACCTTCACGACCTACAGCGGCAACAATCTTGTCAGAATAATATGTTTCTCCACCAGCTACAACACCTTTAACCTGATTATCCTCAATGATAATATCAGATACCATTGTGTTAAAGATAATATTGCAACCATTATCTTCAAGATGTTTCTGAAGTCTGCCATAAATCTTATAACCTTCTTCAGTACCTAAATGGCGAATTGGGCATTCAATTAATTTAAGGTTAGCATTGATTGCTTTTCTACGGATTTCTTCGATTTCAGCTCTTTTGTCAACACCATATACATTAGTATCAGCACCGAAACTTAAATAAACATCGTCTGCTTCTTTCAACAATCCCATAGTTTCTTCATAACCAAGTATTTCAGGTAAATGACCGCCAACGTCGGGAGAAAGAGATAATTTGCCGTCAGAGAATGCGCCTGCACCTGCAAAACCTGTTGTTATTGAGCAAGGCTTGCAACCAACACATTTTTTGGTTATTCGTTTAGGACACATTCTTTTTTCAATTGAACGACCTTTTTCAATCATTAAAATGTTAATATCAGGTTTTTTGGCAAGTAATTCATAAGCACAAAAAATACCTGATGGACCTGCGCCGATAATAATTACATCAAATTTATTGTTCATAATAATCTTTCCTTTTATCTGTCTTCTCTAAAATATGATAATCCAAGTGAAGCAGGAGGTTGATTCTCTTTTTTGTTCATCATACTTGTAACAATTAAAACGATGATTGTGATTACATATGGCAACATTTTTAAGATTTCACGTCCTGAAAATGAAATGTTACCAAAAACAAAAGCTGCAATATATAATGCACCAAAAAGGTACGAGCCAATTATTGAAATATTTGGCTTCCACAATGTGAAAATAACAAGTGCGATTGCAAGCCAACCGAACGCCTCAATGGTAGATGCGTTTTCCCAGCTACCCTTAACATAGTCCATAATGTAGAATACGCCACCAAAACCGGCTATACCACTACCTATTAAGATAGCAACATATTTGTACAATGTGATGTTAACACCCATTGCGTCAGCAGTTGCAGTATTTTCGCCGATGGCACGAAGGTTAAGACCAACCTTAGTTCTATTAAATATAAAAGTAGTAATCAAAGCAATAATGATTGCTAAATATACATAAAAGCTATGACCAAACAATACTTTAACAATACCGTCAGAGTTTTCAGCAAATGGTAAGCATCGAGCAATTATTTTACCTGCTGTAGAAAAATTACTTTTATCAACATATGAGTGCATCAAAAATTGAGTTATACCATTACCGAAAATTGTAATTGCAAGACCTGTAATATTCTGATTACAACGGAATGTAA
>CALCBQ010000129.1 GCA_937897215.1 uncultured Clostridia bacterium
ATACCTTGTGCTTCCTGCATTACATGCATAAGCATACTCTTATCGTCCTTATTTGCTTCAATAACAGCCATAAGCTGTTCTTCTTGTTCCTTTGTTCCCTTAAATGGAATGGAACTTAATTTTTTGAGCATTTTAGGTTTCCTCCTTTTAAAATAAACGGTAAAAAATTTTTACCACTTTGGATACTTTTTTATGCGACGAAATTCGCCACAAACACACAAAAAGTCATTATAATTGTGTATGTTAAAATTATAACAGACTTTTAAGCAAATGTCTATTTATTTTTTCATTTTTTTACATATTTAATTAGTATTATTACTTTTAACTATAGATAGCGATATTTTTTTGTGCTTATTGACAAATGACTATTGATTTTTTCATTATATCCGTGGCTTTCTCAAGGGAATTTATGGAAACTGATGATACTGATAATACAATTTCGCCATTTCCATCTGAATTAATAACCGAAATTCCTTTGTCATTAAGAGTTTTACAAATTTGTTCATTTGATAAATCCAAATTAAAAATGCATCTTACATAAAGCGGAGAATCAGACTTAATAATTCTTACTTTTTCGCCAAATTTCTGTATTAGCAAATCGCTAAGAATTTTAGATTTCTGCATATATAGTTTTCGTGATTTTCTGATTTGTGAATTCAGGTGTCCGTCGCGGATATAACTGCAGAGTGCTATTTGGTCAACTTTTCCGACAGTCTGGTTGTAAAGTTCTCTTTTTTTCTTGTATTCGCCTAATAATACATCAGGCAAAATCATAAAACTTATACGGATTGACGGCAACAGAAGTTTTGAAAAAGTGCCTAGATACACAACATTTTCGCCACCATCCAGACCTTGTAAAGACGGTGTAGGGCGATTAAAATAACGAAACTCACTACCATAGTCATCTTCAATAATCAGTTTATTGTTTTTTTTCGCATAACCAACAAGTGCAAATCGTTCCTGAACACTCATTGTATCTCCTGTTTTGCTTGAATAAGACGGCGAAACATACAAAATATTACTCTTTTCTTTTGATAAGATTTTATAACCATAATCCTTAAAAATCGCCATACCCTGTTTATAGTTTTCATCATCAAAACACACGGATTTTCGACTTTTAATCAATGGACAAAGAACATTGAGAAGAGCTTGTACACCTGCACCGATTACAATATTTTCTTCATTGCAGACACAATTTCTTGTTTCCTGAACATATTTTGCAATCTCACGACGAAGTTCTATTTCGCCTTGTGGTTCTCCATAAAAAAGCAGTTTTTCAGTCTGTCGCAAAGCACTTTTCACATAGCGGCGCCAAATATCCATATTAAAACTCTCACTGTCAACACCTGACGATGAAAAATCAAAAATAATTTTGCTTTCACTATTTTCTTGTGGCTCTTTAAGGGTTAAAGATTTGGGATTCACTCCCCTTTTTGATACGTAATATCCACTCTGACTTTTTGGCATTATGTAACCGTCATCACAAAGGCACATAAATGCGGACTCAACCGTTGTTTTGCTCACATTTCTCTCATCTGCGCAACGGCGGATTGATGGCAATTTCATACCCTCTGTAAGTTTTCCGTCTTCAATTAATTTTTTATAATAATCGTAAATCTGCATATATAATTTTCTATTTTGCATTGCAAACTGTCCCCTTAAAAATTCTAAAATTTGTATATTTTATTAAAGACACTTTTGTTATATTATATACCCATAACAAGTTCAAATCAAGGGGGTAAAATAATGAAACGAGTAGCAGTTATAAACGACCTTTCGGGCTTCGGCAAATGTTCACTTTCTGTGGCGCTTCCAATCATTTCTGCTATGGGTATTGAATGCAATCCCATACCTACTGCAATCCTTTCAAATCAAACAGGTTTTGACGATTTTTACTCTGTTGATTTTACCCCTCATTTAACTCCGTATATTGATGTATGGAAAAGGCAGAATGTTAAATTTGACTCTATTTTAACAGGTTACCTTGGTAGTGAAAAACAGGTTGATATAATTCTTGATTTTATTGAGCATTTCGGTAAAAATTCACTTGTTTTTGTTGACCCTGTTATGGCAGATGATGGTGTGCTTTATGACACTTATGACGAAAAACTTTGCGAAAAGGTAAAGGCACTTACCAAAAGAGCAAATATAATCGCCCCTAATCTTACAGAGCTTTGTTTTCTTTGTGGTGAAGATTACAACGAAATCAGTAAAGAGGAAAATCATAATAAAATTGAAGCTCTTGCACACTCACTTTTGAATGAAACCACAAAAACTGTAATTGTTACCGGCATAAAACATAATGGTAAAATTAAAACTTTAGCCATCGAGAAAGACAGAATACACACAACCAATCATAAACTTTTGAGTGGCAGTTATTCTGGCACAGGCGATATTTTTTCAAGTATTGTGTGTGGTGGTGTTACCAAGGGAATGGATGTTTTTGATGCTGTTTCACTGGCTACAAATTTTATTTATTGTTCAATAATGGACACTCCAACAACACTCGATTATGAGCCACAAGGAGTACATTTTCAAAAACATATGGAGATGCTTATCAATGAGAAAAAAGGAATCGTTATTTAGAAAAACATATACGGCCGTATTTAGTGCAATCATTCTTTTTTCAACAATGCTCGTTAAATTCTCAACAGGACTTGGCGAGGGGTACATTCATTTTGGCGATTGCTTTATTTATATATCCGCTTGTGTTTTGCCTTTCCCCTACTGTCTTATTGCAGGTGCATTAGGTGGCGCATTGGCAGATATTCTTGGTGGATACGCTGTATGGGCAATTCCAACGGCAATTATCAAGATTTTAATTGTCTTACCATTTGCACTTGCTTGCAGAAATAACGAATCAAATAAAATACTAAATAAGAGAACTGTACTTATGCCTGTAATTTCAGGTGCTATCACAATTCTTGGTTACTTTATTGCAGAGTGTGTTCTGTATTCGGTTGCATCGGCAACACTATCAATAATCGGTAATTCTATACAAGCAGTTGCAAGTGGAGTGTTATTCTATATTGTGGCAACTGCACTTGATAAAATTAACTTTAAAACTAAAATCTCTAAAGGAGTTTAAAAATGGCTGATATTGTTTATACTTATGGAAATCAGGCTTACTTAAATATTACAAACGCTTGCCCTTGCAGATGCACTTTTTGTATTCGCAACAATGGGGACAGCGTTGGCGAGGCAACGACTTTGTGGTTTGAACACAGCCCATCTATTGACGAAATCAAGGCAGAAATTGACAAGTTCGATTTCACAAAATACAATAATTCAATAATTATTTGTGGTTATGGCGAGCCAACCTGTGCGCTTAATAATCTTATTGATGCTTGTAAGTATTTGAAAAGTAAAGGTATCAGTATTCGTCTTAACACAAACGGACTTTCTGACCTTATAAACAAGCGAGAAACTGCAAAAGAAATTTGCGAAGTAATTGACTCCGTTTCAATTAGTCTTAACGCACCAACTGCAGAAAAATATAACGAGGTTACTCGCCCATCCTTTGGCGAAAAATCGTTTGACGCTATGCTTAAATTCGCTAAAGAGTGCAAGGAATACGGTATTCCTACAAAGCTTACAGTTGTTGATGTTATCAGTAAAGAAGATATTGAAGATTGCAAGAAACTTTGTGAAGAAATTGATATTCCAGTTCGTGTTAGAGAATACACATACGAATAATTTTTTCTAGTAAAGGACAATACCACAGTAATCCGAAACAAATAAATATGTAAAACTAAAAGTGATTTTTATTGTTTCTGTAACATTCTTAAAGAAGTTTTTTCACAAAGCAAAGAGGGCGCAAACTATGTCCGCCCTCTTGAAAGTGTGTTTGTTGTAAAATTATAAATTAATTAAAAAAGTTATGCATTACCACTGAAGCATAACTTTTTTAATGCTTTTATGCAGGTTTAGTTACTTTCCCATTTATATCATATGATGGCCAAGTTTCATCGATAAGAGGAATCGAGGAAAACCATAATCTATATGTACCTTTTGCTTTCGACCATGTTCGAACAGTGCTGTTACTACCATACAAAGTGAATTCATCACCAGTATCACTGTAAACAAGAACACCTTTTCTTTGTAAACTTACTTTCATGGAACAAGAACTCTCTCTTGGACTGTAAGCAGTATTCACTGTTTGATTATGGTTAATAGTAATACTTGTAGTCTGTGTCAACTCAAAATTTTGTACTGATTTCTTTGAGCGAATTCCAAATCCTTCATAGGTCAATAAAGTAGTTGAGCCAGCAAAAACTATTGTAGTTCTTGCAAGCAAAATCATACAAAATAAAAATGTAATAGCTTTTTGAATTCCAACTGTTTTTTTGACGTTTTTCATATTTTTTGTTTCCTTTCTTATAAATATATGTTATAATTGTGGCACTAAATTTATTGGAGGTTTTTTGATGAAAAAACACAAGGAAAAAAACACCGCAAAGAATTTTTTATTAATTTTAGTTAGTGTTGTAATTGGGTATATTTTGTACTATAATGTTTTCATGGAAATTATACCGCTGTTTTTTAGTTCGGATATAACTTATTTAGTGGTAAGTATTATGTGTCTTATTGGAAGTATCGCGGGTTGTATAATTGTTTTAGACTTACTAGTGAATAAGAAAATTAGCAAAAATCTTTTTATACTGATTTGTATAGTTTATTTTGTCGTTATGCTAACAGCCCTCTTTTTACGGCAATCCCTTGAACGAGTATTTGTTTTCAATCCGCTTATTGGACTAGTAGACACCTTCACTAATTCGCAAATGTTTATGCAAAGCATTATGAATTTGGTGTTGTTTGTCCCTGTTGGATATTTTCTTCGAAAGAAAAAGAGGTTTAACCAAATTTTAATTGCTTCCACTATTTCAATTGGTATTGAAATACTTCAAGTAGCACTAATGAGAGGTTTTTTTGATACCTTTGATATCATACTTTACTTCATAGGCATCAATATGGGCTGTTTTATATTCAAAAAAATCGAGTTGAAAATTGAATAATGAACAACACCGCTCTTCCTATAATTAATTAATCGAAAAACATAGAGCTTTTGTGACAAAAAAATATGATTTTATGCAAAAAAATGTTGATTGTTATAAAATAATAATGTTGCGAATATTTTGTTGACGATAAATATAAACCAAATGAGCCATATCACAGACTATACGTCATTTTTTATACATAGAAAAATCCCCAAGGAATGCTCCTTGGGGATTTTTCTTTAAAAAGTGTGAAAGGAAATTAAAACATGACCAAAATCACGATATAATCAAATTATGCTACTGTTGTGTTTGAAGTCTGAACAGTTTTTGCAGATGTGTGTAAGCGAAGATGTTCGCCACGAGCCACAGCCTTTTTATGATTGTGAACACGGATTGCACGACGAATGTTACCTACTACAATTCTCTTGATTGCCTGTTCAAAAGCGATAACCTTATCTTCGTGCATAAAGCCGTAAATTAAAAGACCTGCTACCAATAATTCTATTAAAGTTGTAATTGCAAATGTTGTTGACATAAAATCTACCTCCGATATGTTCTGTTCGATACCAAACAAACTTGAACAAATGTTCTTTACAAGTCATATTATAGACCAATTTTTTCAAAAGTCAATACAAATGTTCGTAAAATTTTATATATTTAGTCCGTTTTTATGGACACTATTTTCAATATTTTCACATTATTTCCCTTTTGTATTTACATATTAACACAATATATTGTGGTTGTCAATACATTTTCATACTAAATATATGATTTTTACAAGTTTTTCAGTATTTTTACAAAATTTGACATAAAAATATTTATTTTGTTCGACAAATTGGGGTTTGTAGGGG
>CALCBQ010000130.1 GCA_937897215.1 uncultured Clostridia bacterium
AGCGGCCCGTCAACTGATAAGACCGCTTTTAACTGCATATTATTCATTCTTTTAAATTCTTTTTTAATAATATTATCTCTTAACTCACAAATTTGTGAATACATTACTATTTCTCCTAATTAAAAATACTGTTTCCAAAACTGTCAATACCAACAATTAAAGGAAATCTATCAAACTCAAGCCTCTTTACTGATTCGCAACCTAAATCGTCAAAAGCAATTACTTCACAAGATTTAATATGTTTTGAAGCAAGTGCCCCTGCCCCACCTGTTGCACAAAAGTAAACTGCTTTATTTCTTATGATTGCATCAATCACATCGTTAGAGCGTGGACCTTTGCCAATCATACCTTTTAATCCACAATCTAAAAATTCAGGTGCAAATTTATCCATTCTGCTTGATGTGGTTGGGCCACAACTACCAATAGCAAGACCTTTAGGTGTTGGGGTTGGACCTGCATAATAAATGCAAGCATTTTTTAAATCAAATGGTAAATCCTTGCCATTATCGAGTATTGATTTAATTCTTTTATGAGCTGCATCACGAGCAGTATAAACTATACCAGACAAATAAACACGGTCGCCTGCATTAAGTTTTTCTGCATATTCAATTAACTGTGCTGAATCAAATGAATATTCGGCCATAATTAACCTTCTTTTATCTCATCATCAAAATCAATATGTTCGTTATATGAAATTACTGTAAAATTTGTGTCTTCATCATTATCAAAGTCAAAGTTATGTTCTTCAATACCTGTTAAATCAGTATGAAGATTAAGAAGTGTTGATGCTGATGTGTTAAGTTTTGTACCAAGCGCATAAACATCTTTATGTAACTGCTCAAGTGATGAGTTGAATTTTCTTGAAATAGCATCAACATCTTTAAGGAGTTGTTCAATTTCATTTGCTTCACGCTTAACATCTTGAGATGCAATTGCACCAATATCTTTTGCCTTTGCTTTTGCACTATCAATAAGGTCATCAGAATAACGACGAGCATCAATATAAGCTGCACCAATCTGTTTTTCTGCGCGACGAAGTTTTTCACTCTTTTCGTCATATTCTGCAATCTTTTCACTATATTTTTTGTTTTCTGCAAGTGCGAGTTCAAGCTTAACAGTTAAATCTGAAACTTCTTTTTCTTTCTCATTAAGTTTATCATTAACTTGTAAAAGATTATCAAGTTTAATTTCTAATTCATCAATCTTTCGCTTTAATTCGAGAGCTTCTTCACGCTTTGCATCAAGAGATGCCTTTACATCGGCAGTCTCAGTCTGCAATTGCTCAACATAAGCAAGAACATCAGACTTTTTGAACCCACCAAACAATGTAGTTTTCATTACAGTAAATTCTTTACTCATAGTTTTTACCTCTTACGTAAAATATCAATTTATTTTAACAGATTTTTTCTAATAAAACAACACTTATTGCAAATTTTATCGAATATTATAAAAAGGAATAGACATTTATAAAAATTAGTTGTAAAATATGTATATGGGAGGAATGCTTTATGAAAAAAAGTACAAAAAAAGTTCTAAAAACAGCGGGAATTGTCGGTGCATCAGCAGCTGCAACTTATTTTTTAATCGGCAATTTCTTCTATTATGTAACACTTACAAAAAAAGGACTTGAAAATCCTTTTGTTGCAAAAATTGCAAGTGGCTCTAAAAAAGGCGACGAAGAAAAGGAACGACTTGACGCTCTTAAAGAAGTGGGAAAAGAATGGTTTGACAATGTAAACAAAGAAAAACTAGCAATCAAATCCTCAAATGCTGATAAAATACTTCATGCAGATTTTATTTTTGCCGAAAAGCCAAGTGATGTATATGTAATTGTAATTCACGGTTACACTTCTGACCCACGTGGAATGGGATTGTATGCACAAACATATCACGAATTAGGCTATAATGTTCTTACACCGAGTCTTAATGGTCACGCTGATAGTGAAGCATCAGTTGTTACAATGGGTTGGAAAGATAGACTTGATATTGTTGATTGGGTAAACTTTATTGCAGAAAATTATCCTGAAAGCAAAATTATTCTTCACGGCGAATCAATGGGTTCTGCAACAACAATGATGACAACCGGCGAAAATTTACCTGACAATGTTAAAGCAGCAGTTGCAGATTGTGGTTATACTTCTGTTTGGGATATTTTTAGTAATAAGATTACAAACAATTTTAAAATGCATGAGTTTCCTACTTTATACTCTGCAAATATGGTTAATAAATTGTATTCTGGATTTGATTTCAAAGAAGCATCTGCTGTTGAACAGTTAAAGAAATCAAAAACACCAACAATTTTTATTCATGGCGACAAAGATACTTTTGTT
The DNA here is from genome assembly GCA_937897215.1 of uncultured Clostridia bacterium. GTDB lineage: Bacteria > Bacillota > Clostridia > Oscillospirales > Acutalibacteraceae > Fimenecus. The sequence continues at coordinate 2,331 of CALCBQ010000130.1, forward strand.
CCTTACGAAATGCTTGATAAAGTTTATGAGGCATGTGCAAGTGAAAAAGAAAAGGTAACAATTGAAAACTCTCCACACGCCAGAAACGCTTGTGTTGACCCTGAACTTTATTGGAACTCAATCACAAACTTTATTAACAAGTACATATAAAAGACAACGCCTACCGGATTTGGTAGGCGTTTTTAATACAGTTTTATTCATTAAATATTATTTTTTTGCTTTTCTGTAAAGATATGAAACAAAAGAAATAATTGCAATAATGATTGCTGAACCTATAGCAAAATAAATAGAAACAACAAATCCAAGAAATCCTTCCTCAGTTGGAAAGAACAAATTTATCAGGAAAAAAATTAAAGAAATCACTATTGGAAACGACCATTTAAGTTTATTTTTACTAAATCCTACAAAAACAGAAATAACCATAGAAAATGCAATCATTATTTCAATAGGTGAAACAAAGTTTTGCACAAAATTTGGTAACACAAAGAAAACTATCATTTGCAAACATAGTAAAATCAAAAGTCCTAAAGAAATTTTAGATTGTCGTTTAATCTTTTCTTGACTTTCTTCAATTACATCCGTAAAAATTTCGTCATTTTTCTTGATAATATCTGTAACTTTTTCTGTTTCATCAAGGTCGCCTGTATCATTTACAATTTTCTCGCCAATTAAAAGTTCATTAATCGAAACATTCAACTCTTTAGACAATGGAATTATAAACGACATATCAGGCAAACCTTTACCTGTTTCCCAACGAGAAATTGCTTTATCTGTGCAACCTATTTTTTCAGCAAGGTCTTTTTGTGTCATATTTAATTCAGTTCGTTGAGTTTTTATGAAATTTCCAATTTTCATAATATCCATAATTATCACCTCAACAAAATTGTACTTATAACCTCAAAAAGAATCAACCTATGAATCGTAGAGTTCAACATTCTTATAAAATTTTCTTAAGATATTGTCCTGTATACGATTTTTTGCATTTTGAAACTTCCTCTGGAGTACCACAGGTAACAATTTTGCCACCCTTGTCTCCCCCTTCAGGACCTAAATCAATAATATGGTCTGCCGTTTTAATCACATCAAGATTATGTTCAATAACAATAACCGTATTACCACCATCAACAAGTTTTTGTAAAACTTCAATTAGTTTATGCACATCGGCACTGTGAAGCCCTGTGGTAGGCTCATCAAGAATATATACAGTTTTACCTGTTGAACGTTTAGAAAGCTCTGTAGAGAGTTTTACGCGCTGTGCCTCGCCACCTGAAAGTGTCGTTGCAGATTGACCGAGTTTAACATAGCCAAGACCAACATCATAGAGTGTTTGAAGTTTTCTTTTGATTTTTGGAATACTACTGAAAAATTCCAAAGCTTCTTCAACAGTCATTTCAAGAACGTCGTAAATACTCTTACCCTTATATTTAACTTCAAGTGTTTCGCGATTATATCTTGCACCACCGCAGACTTCACAGGGTACATAAACATCGGCAAGGAAGTGCATTTCTATTTTAACAATGCCGTCACCTTGACAAGCCTCACAACGACCGCCTTTAACATTAAAAGAAAATCTTCCTGAATTATAACCGCGGATTTTCGAATCTTGAGTTTGTGCAAATAATTCACGGATATCTGTAAATACACCCGTATAAGTTGCAGGGTTTGAGCGCGGTGTTCTACCGATTGGTGACTGGTCGATATTGATAACCTTATCAAGATTTTCAAGACCGAGCATTTCGTCAAACTTACCCAATGGTTTCTTCGCGTTATTCAACTCATTAGCAAGGTTTTTGTAGAGGATTTCATTAATCAGTGATGATTTACCTGAACCCGAAACACCAGTAATACATGTGAAACAACCAAGAGGAAAGTTAACATCAATTTTCTTGAGATT
>CALCBQ010000131.1 GCA_937897215.1 uncultured Clostridia bacterium
TTTTGTCATATATGGAATCCCTCCACCACCTACGGTGGTCCCCCTCCCTTTGACAAGGGAGGCTTGTATAGGTTTATTTGTTTATATTTTTAATTCTTTCTACTTGTGCTAACACATTCTGTGGTGCAGGACCACCGAGTGAAGTACGGTCATTTACACATTTATCAAGATTGATTGCATCAAACACACCTTCATCAAATATATCACAAACTGCTTTGTACTCTTCTAATGGAAGTGTTTCAAGAGTAAGACCTTTTTTGATGCCAAGAGCAACTAATTCGCCTGTTGCTTTATATGCATCACGGAATGGAAGTCCCTTACCAACAAGATAGTCAGCACAATCAGTTGCATTGATAAAGCCACCTGCTGCTGCTTTTCGCATATTTTCAGGAAGTGCAGTCATTGTGTCAAGCATTGGAATAAATGCCGTTAAGCACATTTTAACTGTATCAAATGCAACAAAAATTGCTTCTTTATCTTCTTGCATATCTTTATTATAAGCAAGAGGAAGACCTTTCATCATTGTAAGAAGTGTTGTAAGGTCGCCAAACACTCGACCTGATTTACCACGAATTAACTCTGTAATATCAGGATTTTTCTTCTGTGGCATAATTGATGAACCGGTTGAAAATGCGTCGTCAAGCTCAATAAACTTAAATTCCCAAGAACACCACAATACGATTTCTTCTGAAAAGCGTGAAAGATGCACCATAATAATCGAGATAACTGATGCGAGTTCCATACAGAAATCACGGTCAGAAACTGAATCGAGTGAGTTTTGCATTGCACCATTAAAGCCAAGTACTTTTGCTGTCATTTCTCGGTCTGTATTATATGTTGTACCTGCCAATGCACAAGCACCAAGTGGAGAATAATTCATTCTATCGGTTGCTTGTGAAAGACGTTCTTTATCACGAAGAAGCATTTCTGCATAAGCCATTAAATGATGACCGAATGTAATAGGCTGTGCGCGTTGAAGATGAGTATATCCCGGCATAACTGCACTTGCATATTGTTCTGCTTTTTTGCAAAGAACATCAACAAGTTCTGTAAGCTGCTTATAAAGCGCATCGCACTCATTACGAAGATAAAGGCGAATATCAACTGCAACCTGGTCATTACGGCTTCTTGCTGTATGTAAACGCTTACCTGCTGCACCGATTCTTGAGGTAAGTTCGCCCTCAACAAAAGTATGAATATCTTCTGCATTTGGGTCAATTTCTAACTCGCCACTTTCGATTTCTGACTTAATTGCGTTTAATCCGTCAGTAATCTGGGCTAAGTCTTCTGCAGAGATAATCCCTTGAGCGCAAAGCATTGCTGCGTGAGCTAAACTTCCGTCAATATCTTCTTTATACATACGACTATCAAACTTAATTGATGAGTTAAAGTCGTTGGTTTTTGGGTCGATTTCTTTTGAAAATCTGCCTTTCCAGAGTTGCATAATAATATCTCCTAAAATGAATTTTGCCTCCCTCTGACGAGGGAGGTGGCAAAACGAAGTTTTGACGGAGGGAGAGACTACCCCTCAGTCGCTTCGCGACAGCTCCCCTCACAAGGGGAGCCGATTAAATTGTATTAGTTATTCTCGTTTCTTTGCTTATCAAGAAGAGCTTTTACTTTGATAGAAAGACCAAAGAGGTTGATAAATCCTGCTGAATCTTTCTGGTTGTATGCGCCACCATCATCGCCGAATGATGCAACATTTTCATCATAAAGTGAGTATGGAGATGTAATACCTGCGTTGATAATGTTACCTTTATAAAGTTTAAGTTTAACATCACCTGTTACTGTTTTCTGTGTTTCGTCAACGAAAGCTGAAAGTGCTTCACGAAGTGGTGTAAACCAAAGTCCGTTATAAACTACTTCGCCGAATTTCTGTGCTACAAGTTTCTTGTAGTGTTGTGTATCACGGTCAAGACAAATCATTTCAAGAAGTTCGTGTGCCTTGTAAAGGATTGCACCACCTGGAGTTTCATAAACGCCACGGCTCTTCATACCTACAAGACGGTTTTCAACGATGTCAAGAAGACCGATACCGTTTGCACCACCAAGTTCGTTGAGTTTTTCAACGATTTGGAGGCCTTTCATTTCTACGCCGTCAATAGCTGTTGGAACGCCCTGCTCAAAATGGATTGTAACATAAGTTGGCACATCAGGAGCCTGTTCCGGAGAAACGCCCATTTCAAGGAAGCCTTCCTTATTATATAATGGCTCGTTTGCAGGGTCTTCAAGGTCAAGACCTTCGTGAGATAAGTGCCAAACATTCTTATCTTTTGAATAGTTTGTTTCACGGTTAATTTTAAGAGGAATATCGTGTGCCTCAGCATAAGCGATTTCTTCTTCACGAGATTTAATATCCCATTCACGCCAAGGAGCAATAATTGCCATTTCAGGAGCAAAAGCTTTAAGTGTTAATTCAAAACGAACCTGGTCGTTACCTTTACCTGTACAACCATGACAGATAGCGTCTGCACCCTCTTTGATTGCGATTTCAGCAAGTCCCTTTGCAATACAAGGACGAGCGTGAGATGTACCGAGAAGATACTGTTCATACTCCGCACCTGCTTTAAGGCAAGGCCAGATGTATTCTTCAACATATTCTTCTTTGAGGTCAAGAACATAAAGTTTTGAAGCACCTGTTGCGATTGCTTTTTCTTCAAGACCGTCAAGTTCAGTACCCTGACCAACGTCGCCTGAAACTGCAATAACTTCACAGTTGTTATAATTTTCTTTTAACCAAGGGATGATAATTGATGTATCAAGACCACCTGAATAAGCTAAAACTACCTTTTTGATATCTTTCTTTTCCATTGTGTATTCCTCCGAAAAATTTGCCTTTTTGTTGTGCAATTTGTAGTATGGGTTATATTATACACCCATTATTTAATAAATCAAGAGTTTTTCACATATTTTTTCAATATTTTTGTATTTTTATGCAACTATTTGCATATTTTATGAATATTTATACTAGTTTTATGCATTTTTATTACATATTTTTACGATTTTATACATTTATACATAATATAATGTATAAAATTGCAAAAAAATACGGCGAAGGAATCCCTCCACCGTCTACGACGGTCCCCCTCCCTTTGACAAGGGAGGCAAGTCCGTAATAATTTTATTTTACGCTATTTACAGTAACAATATCGCCTGTTGCATTTTTATCCACAACAAATGTGATTGTGTCGCCTGGATTAAGAATAACAATCTTTTCTGCGTTTTTAACTGCAACTTTATAGTATGTTGTATTGTCAACGAGTTTGATATAGAAATAAGTTTCGCCACCTGTGATGATGTTTCTTATCTCTTCCACCTTACCTGTTACCTCTACTGTTTCTACTTTAGGTGCATCAGGAGTTTCTTCTTGACCCATTGAGTCAACATCTACATCTACATTCACGCCGTTGCTTTTAAGCTCTGCCGCATAATTTTCAGTACACTCTGCAAGAGTATTACCAACACCAACAACTGTTGATTGCTCAACATTAACCATTGCATACATTTTTACAAGTTGGCTACTATCTTTAAGTGCCATAAAATATGTTGGTTCGCCACTCACATTAAGAAGAATTGGGAATGTTGCAACATATCCTTTTTCCTGAACTTTACCCTGTGCAGATGTTCTTGCAGTTTCTTCTAATGCACCAGCCTGTTGATAATAAACAGCTTCTTTTGTTCTCTGGTTAATAAGAATAAAACCGATAATTGACTGGTCAGAGCTTATAGAAGTTACACCTGTATACATATAAACGTCATCATTAAGAGCTAAATAGTTATAACCTGATGATGTTACTTTTACATTTTCCTGACCGATAATTGAGTTCCAGAAACCGTTGTTATATTTACCGTAATAGTTATACTGCTGATTTACAATGCTTGCAGAATAAACCTGGTCAAGCCACTGAAACTCTTTATCACTTACAAACTTATCAGTAGGAAGCTTTGTTGTACCATCAAGACTTGTTGAAACGAGAGTTGTATCGCCGTTGATTGAGTCAACAATAACAGCACCAATTACATCCGTACCACCAAAAAGACCGATTGTTTTGTCAAGCACCGGAACAATCCAGAAAGGTCTGCCTGTTTCGTCAATTTCAAATGATGGCTCGCCTAAAATAAGTGATGGGTATTTGAAACGGACATGACGAATAAGATATTCGTTGAAATGCTCTGCTGGCGAATACTTCATACCTTCTTCGAGTCGAACTGTTTCTGCTTTCTGAGTTGTCATATCAACAATAATATATGCAGGAATACCCTCTTTTGTATTCTTAAGCCATTTGAAAACATCGCCGTAATCGAGAGACTGAACACGAACAGGAGTGCCTTTATAGTTAATCTGTGTTGAATAATATTGATTTACAACAAACTGTGAAACATAGTCTGAAAGTTCGCCGAGTGCACGAGTCGCAATCATATTTGATGAGTCCTTATCAAGACGAGGAACGCTCTGAAAATCAACTTCGTCAATTTCTTCTGCAAAGTTACCTTCTTTTACATCAATAAGTTCTGCATAATCTTTTGCTCTGAAAATTGATGCACCTGCAAGATAACCGATACCTACAACTAAAACAAGCACAAGAATAAGTGCAATTGGAATTTTAACCTTGTTTTTCGCATACTCCATATATTCAGGGCGAAAATATGCTTTTGATGTAATTCCAAAAATACCGATATATGCAACAATAAGCATACCGATATAAATGTACAACTCAATTGCCTTGAAGTTAAGCGCAGGAAGCATAGCATAATAAGCCACTGCACCAATAATTAATGTGAGCACAATGCTTATAATTACTCTTTTAAGATTACTGCCTTTTGGTGTTTCAGGAACAACTGATTTTCCACTGAAATCAACATTGATTGGGTCCATAAAATTACCTCTTTTCCATATTATGCTAATAGTATAGCACATTTTATTTATAAAATACAATATATAAGTGCAAAATGCAAAGCGCAAAACGCAAAATGATTGTAAAAAAACGGGTAAGAAAACCTTACCCGCAAATTTATGTTTCTATTTTAGCATCATCAAATTCTATAACAAAATGTTTATGGTTCTCATCTTCGTCAGTCAACAAAATATCGATAACAAATTTACCATTCTCAAAATACAATTTATCTTGCAACCACCAATGCCAAGACATTTCAAAAGTTGATGTTCGTATTTTGTAATTTTTAAACGCAATAGATTTAATATCTCTATTTCCTACTACACCAGATGTATCAAGTTTAATTACAAACTCATCTTTAATGGTCTGTGTAGATTTGATTTTTGCGTCGTGCAATCCATATTGCCAATACCATGCAGGATTTTTCCCACTATAATTTCCTGATTCATAAACAGGCATTTTCTCACTCCATTCATATTATCTTTTTACAGTATTCTTTCAGGCAACAATTTTCACAATTTGCTTTGCGGGCTGTGCAGACTGCTCTGCCATGAAGTACTGCACGGTGGCAAAAGTCATTGCTTTCTTCCGGTGGCAAGATTTTCTTTAACTCCATTTCAACTTTTTTGGGGTCTTTTGTATCTACTAACCCCATTCTGTTTGTAAGTCGGATTAAATGAGTATCTGCCACGACTGCTGGTTTGCCATAAACATCGCCCACTATTAAATTTGCAGTTTTTCTGCCAACACCTGAAAGAGTTGTTAAATCTTCAATATTATCCGGCACTACTCCGCCGAAACGGTCTCGTACTCCCCTTGCCATTTCAATAATATCACGAGCCTTACCATGATAAAATCCGCAAGAGTGAATAATATTTTCAATATCTTTAACATCTGCATTCACATAATCGTCAAGTGTTCTGTACTTATTAAAAAGTGCGGGGGTTACTAAGTTCACCCTCGCATCTGTACACTGTGCCGAAAGACGTGTTGCAACAAGAAGTTCGAAGGGGTTGCCTGCTACCAGAGAACAGATTGCATCAGGATATTCCTTTTTAAGCCCCTCCACAAGAAGTTTTGCACGTTCTTTTTTAGTCATAAATTACTCCGGATAATTCATATTATTAGGAAGCCCTAATAAAAAATCTGCTGAAACATTAAAATACTTGCAAAGAGCAACAATATCTTTAAGGCTTGGCTCAGTTGTGCCTGTTTCTAAAAATGAAACCTTACGCTGAGTAATGCCAAGTGCATTTGCCAAATCCTTTTGTGTTATTGTTGGTATTTTTGCATGTCTTAAATACTTTAATCTATCATGAAATTGCATTTTTACACCCTCAAACCTACATTAATACGCAGTCAAAAATAATCGCCCCGAAAGGCGTAGCAATATATTACCACAACACTAACAAAAATAAAAGATGTAGTTTGAAAATAACTATACAAAAATTTCTGTATAATTTTGGTAAGTTTTACAAACTTTTTCAACATTTGAACAAAGTTATAAACTATCTATTGTATTTACCTTGTTTTTCATAAACTTTGGGTATATAATAAACACAATTCAAAAAGGAGTTTTTCGTATGCAAAAAGAAATTAATATTAGAGAATTAAAAGACAATTTTGTTAAAATGATTAGCAACGACTGGGCACTACTCACTGCCGGCGAAAGTAATGATTTCAACACAATGACTGTAAGTTGGGGTGGAATCGGCGAACTCTGGAATAAAGATGTTTGCTTTGTGTTCGTTCGTCCACAGCGTTTCACCTATGAATTCATAGAAAAAAATGACTACTTTTCACTTTCGTTCTTTGGCGGAGAATACAAAAAAGAACTAGGTATTTGTGGCAGTAAATCAGGTCGTGATATTGACAAAATGGCAGAAACAGGGTTTTCCCCTGTTGACTTAGGTGAGGCAGTTGGCTTTGAGCAAGCAAAGGTAAATGTTGTTCTTAAAAAACTTGCTTACCAAGATATGAAACCTGACGGATTTATTGATGAAACAATTATGAAAAACTATGCTAACAACGATTTTCACAGAATATATGTTGGGGAAATTGTTAAAGTTGTGCTGAATAATGAGTGATGATTTTCAGGTGGAGAAATTCTCCGCCTTTTTCTTTTGCAAACTTGTTCTACAAACTCAAATTCATCAAAAAAACCTAAATTCTACATTTAATATTGTATTATTAAAAATTATTTGCTATAATGTAATCTGTATAATTATGAATATGGGGTTTTATGCGATGAATAAGAAGATGATTGTAATT
>CALCBQ010000132.1 GCA_937897215.1 uncultured Clostridia bacterium
TCTGCTTCGCAGACAGCTCCCTCAAAGAGGGAGCGGAAAACGTACTCATAAAACACCCCTACAAACTCTAATTTATCTGACAAAATCCATAATTTTTATTGTATTTGTTATCTAAAAATGTTATTCTATACTCATAAATTTAAAGGGGATTTACTATGACATTTGAGGTAAAAGGAAATCAATTTATAAAAGACGGTAAAGAAATTAAAATCATTTCAGGTGCAGTCCATTATTTCAGAAATATGCCTGACACTTGGCGCGATATTTTCAAAAAGCTTCGTGCAATTGGTTGTAATTGTGTTGAGACCTATTGCGCTTGGAATATGCACGAAAAAAAGCCTGACCAGTACGACTTTACTAACAATCTTGATATTGCAAAGTTTCTTAAAATCGCAGGGGAAGAAGGTCTTATGGCTATTGTGCGACCTGGCCCATATATCTGTAGCGAATGGGAATTCGGTGGACTCCCTTGGTGGATTCAGGCAGATGAGAATATGGAAATCCGTTGCTCAAATAAAGCATATATTGACCGTTTCGATAAATATCTTGATAAGCTTTTCGATGAGGTTCGTCCGCTTCTTTGCACAAATGGTGGACCTGTTATTATGATGCAGTGCGAAAATGAATACGGCTATTACGGCGACGATAAAAAATACCTTGCATACCTGCGCGATGGCTATATCAAGCGTGGTATTGATGTACCACTTTTTACATCTGACGGCACATCAAAAGAAAATCTTTTAGATGGCAGTATTGACGGTTGCTTTACAACTCTAAATTTCGGTAGCCGTGTTGAAGAAAATTTTAAGGCTCACGACGAATTGTACCCAGACGCACCAAAAATGTGTATGGAAATGTGGAACGGTTGGTTTGATGCTTGGGGCGACGAGAAACACCACACAACATCTGCCGAAGATTATGCAAAAGTTGTTGACGATATGCTCGCCCGTGGCAGTCTTAATATGTATATGTTTATTGGTGGCACAAACTTTGGATTTACCAGTGGTGCAAATCACTATGAAAAATTTGCTCCTGATGTTACAAGCTATGACTATGACGCTATTTTAACCGAATGTGGCGACGTTACACCTAAATATTATGCAGTACGTGATGTGATTAAAAAGTATGTTGAGGGCGAGTTGCCTGAAGTCCCTGCAAATCGTGAGAAAAAGGCATACGGACAAGTAAAACTTGACAAGGTCGCAGGACTTTTTGACAATCTCTCTAACCTTGCCGAGAAAAAGCATAACGACGTACCACTTTGTATGGAGAAAAACGGTCAGGGTTACGGCTATATTGCATATACAACCATTCTTAATCGTGATTATACTGATACTACACTTTCATTTGAAAGTCTTGGCGACCGTGCACAAATCTACATAAATCGCCATCTTGCAGGTGTTGTTTATATCAATGACGAAAAGCTTGAGCTTAAAATTAACGCTAAAAAAGGCGATAGACTTACAATCCTTTGCGAAAATATGGGTAGAGCAAACTTTGGTGCAAAAATGATGCGTAAAAAGGGTGTTGCAGGCAGATGCTTGCTTGGTAGTATCATTCATTTTGACTGGGATGTTTATTGTCTTGAAATGAATAATCTCAGTAAAGTAGTTTATAGTGATAAAACACCACAAGAAAAGAGCGCATTCTACAAAGGCACATTTACTGTTGACGAAGCAAAAGACACATTTGTAAAACTTTCTAATTTCACAAAAGGATTTGTTACAATTAACGGCTTTAACCTTGGCAGATATTGGGAAGTAGGTCCTCAGGTTACACTTTATCTTCCGGCATCACTTCTTAATATAGGCGAAAATGAAATTGTAGTATTTGAAAGTGATGGACTCAAAGGCGAGCCGATTGTAGAATTCGTTGACACTCCAATCCTTGATAAAAACGCATAACAGAGGGATTCTATGACAAGAGAAATACTCATTGAATATATTAAAAACATATACAGCGTAAGTCCTGAAAACCCTTGGGCCTCTGCACCTGATTTTGCAGTATTCCGTCATAACAGTAACAAAAAATGGTTTGCTGTGATTATGAAGTTACCAAAGTCAAAATTTGGCATTAATAGTGATGATATGTTTGATGTTGTCAACCTTAAATGCGACCCTATTCTTATTGGTAATTTACGAAATGATAATGGTATTTATCCTGCATATCACATGAATAAAACTTATTGGATTTCTGTTGCTCTTGACAATACGGTTGATGATGAAAAACTTAAATGGTTGCTCGATTTAAGCTTTGAATTAACGGATATAAAAAGATGATAAAACACCTGACATTTTGTAGTGTCAGGTGCTTTTGTTTTTGCTTGAAATTTAAAACAGAAACAATGAAAATCCTAAAAAATTAATATATTTTTTGCAAAATTTGTTAGGAAAAAATTAACAAGATTGACAATAATATAACAATGATGATTGTTGACATTGGTCAAGAACAAATATATAATACTAATAATAGTGAAGTATTATGTGGAATAGCGTCTTAATATTGATTTTGTTGTGCTATTATATCTCACAAATAATGAAAGGTAGGTCATTAAAATGGCTTTTTCTCTTAAAGGTATTCATGTGCCTCACAGAAAAAATACAGCCGATATGTCGCCTGTAAGAATGCCTGCTCCAAAAGTAGTTACACTTCTTACATCAATGCACATCGGTAAGCCGGCTAAACCTGTTGTCAAGGTTGGCGATACAGTGTCAGTGGGAACATTGGTTGCTGAACAGGATGGTTTTGTTTCTTCTCCTGTATATTCAAGTGTGTCAGGTACAGTTAAAAGTATTGCGGACACTCTTTTATCAAACGGTAAAACTGCCCCTGCAATAACGATTGAGTCAGACGGCGAGATGACTCCGGACGAATCTATTACAGTGCCACAGGTAAATAGTAAAGAAGATTTTATTGAAGCGGTTAAAAAGAGTGGTATTGTTGGTTTAGGTGGTGCGGGTTTTCCGGCTTATGTAAAATTTGCAACAGATAAGAAAGTCGATACTCTTGTAATCAATGGTGCAGAATGCGAACCATACATAACAAGCGACTCAGTCGTAATGTCTGAAAAAGCAGATGATATTTTCTTGGCAATTGAAACTGCTGATAAATATTTTAATTTCGATAGGATTATTATTGGTATTGAAAAGAATAAACCATCTGCAATTACAAAAATGAATGAACTTTCACAGAAAAATAGTAAGATTCAGGTTAAAGTTCTTCCATCGGTTTACCCACAGGGTGGCGAAAAAGTTCTTGTTTATCACACAACAGGTAGAACTATCACTGTTGGTCAACTTCCGGCAGATGTTGGTTGTATTGTGTGCAATTCATCAACAATGGCAAATATCGGTAAATACTTACAGACAGGTATGCCACTTGTTCAAAAAGTAGTAACAGTTGATGGTGGCGCAGTTAAAGAGCCAAAAAATGTAATCGTAGCAATCGGTACACCAATCGGCGAAGTGTTTGATTTTTGTGGCGGTTTTAATAGCGACCCTGAAAAAGTTGTTTATGGCGGACCTATGATGGGTATTGCAGTGCCTGACCTTACGGTTCCTGTACTTAAACAGACAAACGCTTTGATAGCATTCAATAAAAAAGAAACAAAAACAGCAAAGACAACAGCTTGTATCAAGTGTGGTAAATGTGCAAACACTTGTCCTCTTGGTATAAATCCTGCAGCTATTGCAAAGGCATATAAAAATAAAGATGCCGAAATGGTAGAAAAACTTGGTGCAGATATATGTATGCTTTGCGGATGTTGTGCGTATGTTTGTCCTGCAAAGCGTCCTTTAGTTGACACAAATCGTTTATCAAAGAGTTTACTTGCAGAAGAGCGCGCAAAGAAAAAGGAGGGTAATGTATAATGGAAAATAAACTTCATATTTCATTGTCCCCACATATTCATAGCAGCAATTCAACTCAAAGAACAATGCTTGATGTTATTATTGCTCTTGTGCCTGCATCAATTGCAGCGGTAATTCTTTTTGGAATCCCTGCGTTAATTGTTATTGCAGTGTGTGTAGTTTCAGCAGTAGCAGGCGAGGCACTCTTTAATCTTATTATCAAAAAAGAACAGACAATTGGCGACTTGAGTGCGGTGGTTACAGGTTTGATTTTAGCCCTTAACCTTCCTGCGAATATTCCGTTGTGGCAAGCGGCAGTTGGCTCACTTTTTGCGATTATAATTGTAAAAGGTATTTTCGGTGGTCTTGGTAAAAATATCGTAAACCCTGCAATTACAGCTCGTGTGTTTATGCTTATTGCATTCGGCTCAATGACTGCAGCGGCATTCCCAGAAGGTGTAGATTCTGTGTCAGGTGCAACTCCACTTGCTAATCTTGCAAATGACCAAGCAGTTAATCTTATGGACTTATTTCTTGGCAAATGCGGTGGTGCACTTGGCGAAACTTGTGCATTAGCACTTCTTATCGGCGGTATCTATCTTATTGTGCGTAAAGTCATTACATGGCATATCCCTGTTGCTTTTATCGGTACAACATTCCTCTTCACATTAGCAGTTGAGGGTGGCAATCTTGAAACAACACTTGCTTGGGTGCTTTCAGGTGGTCTTATGATTGGTGCATTCTTTATGGCAACCGATTATGTAACATCTCCAACTACTGCAAAGGGTAAACTTATTTTCGGTATTGGCGCAGGTGTGATTACAGTGCTTATTCGTTTCTGGGGTGGTTATCCTGAAGGCGTATCATTTGCAATCCTTCTAATGAATATTTTAAACCCTTACATTGACTCAATGACTCAGAGAAAATTGTTCGGAGGTAAGAAATAATGAAGAATTACATTAAAAGTATTATCTCTCTTACAGTAATCTGTGCAGTAGTTGCAGTAGCATTAGCGGCTACCAACTACATAACTGCACCAATTATTGAAAAGAATGCGGGTGCGGCAGCTAACGAAGCATTACTTGTTGTAATGCCTGACGGTGGCGAATTTACAGCAGTTGATTTAACTCAATACTCACTTCCTGAAACAGTTGTTGAAGCATACAATGCTTCAAATGGTGGTTGTGTAGTGAAACTTAAAACAACTGGTTATGGCCCTGATATGATTATTATGTGTGGCATTAATGCTGACGGTGTTGTAACGGGTGCAGTTTGTCTTTCAAGTAATGAAACACTCGGTGTTGAAAAAACATACGGAGATACATTGAAAGACGCTACAATTGATACAATCGATGGTCTTGCGACTGTTTCAGGTGCAACAATGACAAGCGGAAATTATAAAAATGCAGTTAAAGATGCTATCAACACAGCAACAATCCTTGGCGGTGGCAGTGCAGATATCCGTACTCCTGAACAAATCCTTGCAGATAATCTTGCAACAGCACTTCCTACAGGCGAAGGCGCATTTACTGAAGTGTTTATCTGTGAAAAACTTGAAAATGTATCAGCAATTTATTCTGCAGACAACGGCTCAGGTTTCGTTTATGTAACAATAGTTAACGAAGAAGAAATCTTCGTTGGTGTTGATGCTAACGGTGCAGTAGTTTCAGATGTAGCAGATGATGTTAAAGCAAATATTGAGGCAAATGCTAAGATTATGCTTAAATCATCACTTGAAGAAGTTGATATCACTAAATATGATGATATGCCTAAAAATGTAGATAAAGCATATAAGACAAAGAGTGGCAACTATGTTCTTGAAATCCATGCATCAGGTTTCGGCATTAATGGCGACCATTACTACAACCCATCAGGCGAATATATTTACATTAAGATTGCATTGACAAAGAATGGCGAAATCATCAATTGTCAGACAATAAAACAGACAGAAACAGACGGTATCGGTTCAGCTTGTGCAGATAAAGATTTCTATTCACAATTTAATGGTAAAGATGAATCTAATTATAAAGATATAGATGCAATCACAGGTGCAACAATTACGACAAATGGTTACAAATCAGCCGTAGGTAAAGCAATTGAAGCAGTTAAAATTATGGAAGGAGTGGCTTAATATGAGTAAACAAAATAATATGTCAATTCTCTTAAAAGGTCTTCTCCGTGAAAACCCGGTTTTCGTTCTTATTCTCGGTACTTGTCCGACACTTGCAACTACAACAACTGTTGATGGTGCATTCGGCATGGGACTTGCAACAATGGCAGTTTTAGTCTGCTCAAACATTGTCATTTCAGCACTTCGCAAATTTATTCCTGATACAGTAAGAATTCCTTGCTATATTGTTGTTATTGCGGGCTTCGTAACAATCGTTCAAATGCTTATTCAGGCATTTATTCCTGATTTGTATGCAACATTGGGCGTTTATCTTGCACTTATTACAGTTAACTGTATTATCTTAGGTCGTGCAGAAATGTTTGCAGGTAAAAATTCTGTTGGTAAATCAGCACTTGACGGTATCGGAATGGGTATCGGCTTCACAATTGCTCTTCTTGCAATGTCAATTATCCGTGAAGTTCTCGGTGCAGGCTCATTTGCCGGCAATGAAATTCCATTCCTTGTTGAAAATGGATTGACAATCAGCGTTCTCGCAAAAGCACCGGGCGGACTTATGGTTTATGGTCTCCTTATTGCAGTTGTAAATAAGATTACAAAAGGCAAACTCATTAAGAAAAAAGAATTCTCTTGTGAAGGTTGCCCATCAGCAGCTGTATGTAATGGCGGCTGTGCAGAATCAGTAAAGGAGGGCGAATAAAATGGATGTTAAAGCATTGATAGTTATTCTTATGTCTTCCGTTCTGGTTGATAACTATGTTTTAAGTCGTTTCCTTGGTATTTGCCCATTCCTTGGCGTATCAAAGAAAGTTAATCAGTCAGTTGGTATGGGTATTTCAGTTATTTTCGTTATGCTCGTAGCAACAGCGGTTACATGGCCTGTTCAAACATTTATACTTGATAAGTTGGGACTTGGCTATACACAAACAATAGTATTCATTCTTGTTATTGCTTCACTTGTTCAGTTTATTGAAATTTTCTTGAAGAAATACATTCCATCTCTTCATCAAAGTTTAGGTGTATATCTTCCACTTATCACAACAAACTGTGCAGTTCTTGGTGTAACAATCAATAATATTACAGATGGATATAATTTCATCGAATCAATGGTAAGTTCACTTGGCTGTGGTCTCGGATTCCTTCTTGCAATGGTACTTTTCTCAGGTATGCGTTCTCGTATTGAAGAAAGCGATATTCCTGAAAGTTTTAAAGGTCTCCCGGTAACACTCGTAGCAGCTTCTTTTATTTCAATGGCATTCTTCGGCTTTGCAGGAATCGTTGAAAACTTACTTGCATAAGGGAGGGTTAAAGATATGATAACAGGTATTTTAACAGCTCTTCTTGTTGTAACAGTAATTGGCGTTATTGCAGGTGTTTTGCTTGCTTTGGCATCTCATTTCTTCAAAGTAGAAGAAAATGAAACAGTTAAAGCTGTTCGTGAATGTCTTCCGGGTGCTAACTGTGGCGCTTGTGGATTTGCAGGATGTGATGCATATGCAGAAGCAGTGGCTGAAGGAAAGGCAGAAGCAAATCTCTGTATCCCTGGCGGTCCTGATGTTGCAGGTCAACTTTCAAATGTGCTAGGCGTTGAAATCAGTGTTGCAGAGCCAAAAGTTGCTTATGTGAATTGTAGTGGCGATTGTTCAGCAGTATCACAGAAAACAATTTATGAAGGAATTCAGAGTTGTAAAGCAGCAGCGATGGTTTATGGTGGCCCATTCTCATGTAAATTTGGTTGTATCGGTCTTGGCGACTGTGTAGCAGAATGTCCTGTTGGTGCAATTTCTGTTGTAGACACTCTTGCAAGAATTGACCCTAAAACTTGTATAGCTTGTGGCAAATGTGTTAAAACTTGTCCTAAGGGGGTTATCTCTCTCGTTGGCGAAGATGTTGTTGTTGCAGTCGCTTGCAGTAACAAAGAAAAAGGCGCAGTTGCTCGTAAAAACTGTATGAACGCTTGTCTTGGATGCAAAAAATGCGAAAAAACTTGTGAACACGATGCAATTAAAGTTATTGATAACCTTGCAGTTATTGATTATGCTAAATGTGAAGACTGCGGTAAATGTGCTGAAGTTTGTCCGACAGGTCGTTTGAAAATCGTTGATATGAAAAACGGAGTAATTGGTTGATTTTATGAAGAATATAAATTCTGAAAAAAATCGAAAAATACGAAACGATATAATCCTTGCCGTCGCTATAGTACTTATTGCGACGGTGGGGCTTTTGCTTTTTGTTTTAACTAAAGAAGAGGGCTCAACAGTGGCGGTAAAAATTGACGGTGTTGTAACAGATACTTATCCGCTTTCTGAAAACATAGAGGTTTTAATAAAAACAGGGGAGAATGATGAAAATATCAATGTTCTCACTATTGAAGACGGAAAGGCGTCAATAAGTGAAGCTGACTGTCCTGATAAAATTTGTGTTGAAACCCGAGCAGTTTCTTTTGTTGGAGAAACAATAGTGTGTCTTCCCCATAAACTTGTAATTGAAATTACAAATGAAAAAACGGATGACCAGATTGATGTTGCTGTTTAGTAACGGGAGAAGTTTATGAAAAAACATATAAGAAAAACAGCGGTCTTAAGTATTCTTACAACGGTCGCTTTAGTCCTTTCTTATGTTGAGGCAATTCTGCCACCAATATGGGCGGCAGTGCCGGGTATAAAAATAGGACTTCCTAATATAATAATAATTTTCATACTCTACAAAACCGGTCTTAAAGATGCAATAACTGTGTCTGCAATCAGATTGTTTTTGGTTGCACTTTTATTCGGTAATGCCATGACTTTACTTTATAGTGCGGCGGGTGCAATTCTTAGTATTCTCTTAATGACGGTTTGCAAGAGAATCAACTTGTTTTCAATGGTCGGTGTAAGTATAGTGGGTGGTGTTGCTCATAACTTAGGTCAGATACTTGTCGCAATGGCAATTTTTGAAACAAGTCAGATTGGTTATTATATGTTAGTTCTTGCAGTTACAGGTACTATTGCAGGCGTCTTTGTGGGCGTTGCGGCATCAATTATTCTGAAAAGATTTGAAAGAATCAAAATATAATATAATTATAATGGTTTCTGTTAGTATTTTTACGCTAAGTTATTGACAGAAACTATTTTTTATGTGATAATCATTTTGTATAGTATGTGGACATAAGTTCACATTTATAAAAAGAAATATTTAAAGGAGAAATCACTATGAAAAAGATTCTCAGTTTAGCACTTGTAGTAGTAATGCTTTTTGCAGTAGTTGCTCTTGCAGGTTGCGGTAAAGACGAACCAGCCCTTAAATTTGGTATGGGTGTTGTTGCAAACAGTTCAGCAAAAGATGCTGCAGGCGGCTCTGTTATTACAACAGCGGTTGCAGTTCTTCTTGATGCAGAAAACAAAATTGTAGCTATTGATGTTGATTCAGCAGATATTAAAACTGTATGGAACGAAGAAGGCAAAACTACAGCTACAGAAGATGTAAGAACAAAGTATGAGTTAGGTAAAGACTATGGTATGTCAACAAATCCTTATTCAGCAGATAAGAATGGCGATGGTAAAGTTCTTGAATGGAATGAACAAGTTGATGCATTTATCGCTACTGTAAAGGGAAAGAGTCTTGACGAAGTTAAAGCATTTATGGCTGAAGATGGCTTCGCACAGGGCGACCTTGCAACAGCAGGTTGTACAATTGGCGTTGCTGATTTCGTAAAAGCACTTGAAAAGGCAATTAATAAAGCTGCTGATTCAACTGCTACAGCAGAAGATAAACTCAATCTTGCAATTGTATCTTCAACTACTGCAGCTGATGCAACAGAAGAAAAAGATGGCTCATTTGGAGTTGATTCATCAGTTGTTGCTACTGTAGTTAACGCAGAAGGTAAAGTTGTTGTTGCTGCAACAGATTGCGTTTCATCTAAGTTTGCATTTGATACAGAAGGCGTTGTTGTATCAGGTAATTCAGAATCAATCACTTCAAAACTTGAAGCAGGCGCAGATTACGGTATGGGTGGCAACGAATATGCACCTGACCTTAATGGCGATGGTAAAGTTCTTGAGTGGAATGAACAGGCAGCTGCGTTTAATGCAGCACTTGTAGGTAAGACAGCTACTGAAATTGCTGGTCTTGCAGTTGATACAGGATATGGTTCAGCAGACCTTCAGACAGCAGGTTGCACAATCGCGGTTAAAGATATGGTTGCTGCTGCTGTAAAAGCTGCAACAGTTGCTTAATTTGGCTAACTAAAAATTCGGGGATGTTGTGAGAGCAACATCCCTTTTGTTTTAGATGTGTAAAATCAGATTCAGTTGTGTGCTGAGTTCGATTTTACATATTCAGAATGACGGAGTTTTAAAAATGAAACGATTTTTATCAGTATTTTTAGCTGTTGTAATTATCGCAATACAAATGATTGGTTTTTGCGGATGCAATAATGAAACACAACTTAATAAATACAAAGCATATTATTTTGACTATTTTGATACTGCAACCACTATTATCGGTTATGCAAATACACAAGAAGAATTTGATAAAATCTGTGGAGATATTAAATCTCAACTTAATAAATATCATCGTCTTTTTACTATTTATAACCGATATGAGGGGCTCAATAACCTTGTAACAATTAATGATGTTGATAACGGTAAGCACAATGTAGTAACTGTTGATAGAGAAATTATTGATATGCTTACATTTGCAAAAGAAATGTATCAGAAAACCAACGGTACAGTTAATATAGCGATGGGTAGTGTGCTTAAAATCTGGCATAATTATCGTAATGCAGGTCTTGATGACCCTGTGAATGCTGAACTTCCACCAATGGAAAAGTTGAAAGAGGCATCCGAGCATACAAATATTGATGATTTAATTGTTGATACAGAAAATAATACAGTTTTTATTGCAGACCCTGAAATGACGCTTGATGTAGGTGCAATTGCAAAGGGATACGCTGTTGAAAGGATAGCGGAGTATCTTGAAACAAAGGGTGTTACGAATTTTCTTCTTAATGTGGGTGGTAATGTCCGTACAATTGGTATGGCAGATACAGAAAAGTGGAAAGTTGGCATTGAAAATCCCGATATAAGTAATGAAGAAAAACCATATATTGAATATCTTGAAGTAGCAGGGGAATCGATTGTAACAAGTGGCTCATATCAAAGATTTTATATGGTAAATGGCGAAAACTATCATCATATAATTGACCCTGAAACTTTAATGCCGGGAACAAAATATCGCTCCGTTTCAGTGCTTACAGATAATTCGGGTTTAGGCGACGCTATGTCAACTGCTCTTTTCCTTATGGATTATGAAGAAGGCAAACAACTTGTAGAGTCTATTGAAAATGTTGAGGCAATGTGGGTTTTGCCTGACGGTAAACAACAATATTCAAGCGGATTTGAAGAGTATACTTTTGAATACACACAAAAATGAAAAAATGCTTGACAATTGACTTTTGTTTTGGTATTATATTCAAGCCGCATATTAGGGGGTAGTATGTCTATTCGTACTATAAGTGAGCAAATCCACCCTCAATAGCGAGTCTATATTTAAGGTAGGTTAGAAAAATGTACGCAATTATCGTAACAGGCGGCAAGCAGTACAAAGTACAGAACGGCGACGTTGTATTTGTAGAAAAGCTTGACGTTGAAGCAGATGCAGAGATTACTTTTGACAAGGTTCTCGCAGTTGGTTCAGAAGACGGACTTAAAGCAGGCGCTCCTTATGTTGAAGGTGCAACAGTAACTGCAAAAGTTCTCAAGAATGGTAAAGGTAAGAAAATCACAGTATTTACTTACAAACCAAAGAAGAACGAAAAGCGTAAGAAGGGTCATCGTCAGCCATATACAAAGGTTGAGATTACCGGTATCAACGCATAATGACAACCGCAAAATTTCTGTTTTCGGATGATATAATAGTTTCATTTGAGTTAAGCGGTCATAGCGGCGCAGGGGAATATGGTACTGATATTGTGTGTAGTGCAGTTTCTTCAGCAGTTTATATGGCAGCCAATACAATAATTGAAATTATGAAAATAAATCCTGAAACAGTAGTCCGTAACGGGTATCTTAAATTAGAAATGAATTTAAGTGATGCCCGCAAATCGAAAGTGATTACTGACGGTTTATACTTGCATTTAGGCGAGTTACAAAGTCAGTATCCCAACAACTTGAAACTTGAAAGAGGTGTTTTTGATGCTTAAAATCAACATTCAGTTATTTGCTCATAAAAAAGGTATGGGTTCTACAAAGAACGGCCGTGACTCAGAGTCAAAGCGTCTTGGTGTGAAGCGTGCAGACGGTCAGTTTGTTCTTGCTGGTAACATCCTTGTTAAACAGCGTGGTACACACATTCACCCAGGCAACAACGTAGGTCGTGGTTCTGATGACTCTCTTTTCGCACTTATCGACGGTAAAGTTAAGTTCGAAAGAATGGGCAAAGACAGAAAAAAGGTTAGCGTTTATCCTGTTGAGCAGTAATTTTTAACTACTGAAATTCCCACTGGCAACAGTGGGAATATTTTTTTATAAAGACAGAACAATAAAAGTGTTGGAGTGATAATCATGAGAACATTTAATAAAAGCACAAAACTTGATAATGTGTGTTATGATATTCGTGGTCCCGTTATGGATGAAGCCGTAAAGATGGAGTCAGAGGGACAAAGAATTCTTAAACTTAATATAGGCAATCCGGCACCATTTGGATTTACCGCACCTGATGAAGTAATTCGTGATATGATGTATAATCTTCGCGAATGTGAAGGATATTCAGACTCAAAAGGTATGTTCAGTGCTCGTAAATCAATTATGCAGTATTGTCAGATTAAGGGTATCAAAGGCGTTGACATTGGCGATATCTATTTAGGTAATGGCGTTAGTGAACTTATTACAATGTCAATGCAAGGGCTTTTAGATAATGGCGATGAAATTCTTGTTCCGTCGCCCGACTATCCACTCTGGACTGCATCTGTAACGCTTGCAGGTGGTAATGCAGTTCACTATATGTGTGATGAGCAAAACGAGTGGAATCCCGATATTGACGATATCAAAAAGAAGATTACACCAAAAACAAAGGGTATTGTAATTATCAATCCTAACAACCCGACGGGCGCGTTGTATAGTGATGAGGTTCTTAAAGAAATCGTAGAAATTGCAAGGCAAAATGACCTTATTCTCTTCGCTGACGAAATTTATGATAGACTTGTTATGGATGGTCTTACTCACACTGCACTTGCATCTTTGGCACCTGATGTGCCTTGTATTAGTTTTAATGGACTTTCAAAATCCCACAGAATAGCAGGTTTTCGCGTGGGCTGGATGGTAATCAGTGGCGATAAGAAGAAAATTAAAGGTTATATTGAAGGACTTAATCTTCTTTCGTCAATGCGACTTTGCTCAAATGTACCTGCACAGAGTATTGTGCAAACTGCTCTTGGTGGAATTCAAAGCATAGATGAGTTACTTTTGCCAGGCGGAAGAATTTATGAGCAAAGAGAGTTTGTGTATAATGCACTTTGTGAGATTGATGGTGTTTCCGTTGTTAAACCAAAGGCAGCATTTTACATTTTCCCAAAACTTGATGCTAAAAAATTCAATCTTCACGACGATGAAAAACTTGTCCTTGATTTCTTGAAAGCGAAAAAAGTTCTTCTTATGCACGGTAAGGGCTTTAATTACCCAACGCCTGACCATTTGAGAATAGTTTATCTTCCAAGAAGACGAATTCTTGGCGAAGCTATGGACGCGTTCAAGGATTTCTTAAGCGATTATCAACAGTAAAATAAATCCAAAACTAACAGCGAGAGACAAATTCTCTCGCTGTTTTTATTGGTTGAATTAAATAATTACGCATTTTGAATTTTGATAATAATGTTCTAATATCTGCTCATAGTTAAACCCTTGTTGTGCCATGTGATTTGCACCATATTGACTCATTCCTACACCGTGTCCATAACCACATACGGTAAAAACAAAACTTCCGTCATTGTATTTAACTGCAAAAGTACTACTTTTAAGTCCAAAAATAGTACGAATGTCCATACCTTTGAAGTTTTTACCGCCAATAACTATTTCTTTTACCAAACCTGTATCGGTGTTGGTAATTTTTTCTACCCATTTTTCAGGATTTTCGCCCAAATCAACATTATTATCAATAAGTTTTTTCTTGAATTCTTCACTTGTAACAGTTACTTCTGACTTGTAAGCAGGGGAGAGTTTGTCCCCCGCACTTTGTACAGATATAAGATATGGATAATCTCCACCCCATACATCACTTGCGTTTTCGGTTTGTCCATTAGAAATTGCATGAAAAACTGCATTTATGGGCTCATTTTCATAAGTGAGAATTGTATTTATTACTTCGTCAACACATTTTTCAAGTTTTTCCCGATATGCATTGTAATTGTTGCCCCATTTTTCTCTTTGCTCATCTTCCGTTAAAAATCCTTGATGAGTAGATGCGCTGTCCGTAATATCAGCATCTTCAAGATTGTCTGTTTTATGTAGTTTTGTGTATTCAAGTTTTGTGTGAGCTGCAACTGTTTGCGCCTTTATTGCTTCTTCGTGATATGCCGGGTTAACTTCAGCCGCCACAACGCCGATTAGATATTCTCGTAAACTCATTTCCGTAATATTTTTACTACTCGCATTCATAACTTTTACGGTAGAATTAACATTTTCATCGGGTTCTTTTTCTGTGATTTCAGTTTCTTCTTCTGTAAAGAATTCCCTTGAAATTACATCGGTTGCTTTTTCAACAGACACTAACGGAAGTAGTATCATTGCAAGTGCCAGAAAAAAGCATATAAGCGTGTAACTTTTCATATTTTATATCTCCCTTTTATTGACTTTAACTGTCATTTGTATTAAAATATACAATGTATATTTATATTATTTTGGATACGTATCGAAATTTTCTACAAGGAGGTAAAATAATGTCAGAATATATTTCAAGTATCTCCAATGAGGCTCTTTCTACATTATGCGAAGAGCTTCGTAAAAATAACTATATAAACCCTGATTATTATCACAGATTTGACGTAAAACGCGGACTTCGAAATGCAGACGGCACAGGTGTTCTTGCAGGTCTTACACGTGTTTGCTCTGTTGAAGGTTATTATATGGATGACGGCGAAAAAGTGCCAAAACACGGTCGCCTTATTTATCGCGGTATCAATATGAATGATATCGTAGAAAACTGCGAAAAAGAAAACCGTTTTGGTTATGAAGAAGTAGTTTGGCTTTTGATGTTCGGCTCACTTCCTACAAAAGAACAGTTAGAGCATTTCCGTCAGGTTCTTGCAACTTGTCGTGAATTACCAGATGATTTTATCGAAGATATGATTATGAAGGCACCATCGCCTGATATTATGAATAAAGCAGCTCGTAGTGTGTTAGCTCTCTATTCTTATGACCCTAATCCTGATGATATTTCGCCTGAAAATGTGCTCCGTCAGTCAATTCAACTTATTGCACAGTTGCCTACAATTATGACTGCAGCTTATCAGGTTAAGCGTCGTGCTTATGATAAAAAGAGTATGTTCTTCCACCCTAATAAGAAAGAATTAGGTACAGCAGAAAGCATTCTCCGTTCAATTCGTCCTGATAAATTCTTTACAGATGAAGAAGCAAAACTTCTTGATATCTGTATGATTATTCATGCTGAACATGGTGGCGGTAATAACTCAACATTTACAACAAGATGTATAACATCAAGCGGTACAGATACATATTCTGCAATCGCCGCAGGTATTGGCTCGCTTAAAGGTCCTCGTCATGGCGGTGCAAATATTGCAGTTCACAAAATGGTTGAAGATATTAAAGAGAATGTAAAAGATATTACAGATGAAGGTCAGGTTGCTGACTATCTTACAAAGATTATGAATAAGCAGGCAGGGGACGGAACAGGTCTTGTTTATGGTATGGGCCATGCGGTTTATACACTTTCTGACCCAAGAGCCGTCATTCTTCGCAGATATGCCGACAAGTTCTCAAAAGAACAGGGCAGAGAAGATGATTTTAAACTTCTAAACCTTATTGAAACTCTTACCCCTGAACTTTTCGCAAAGCATAGAGGTATTAATAAGAAAATCTGTGCAAATGTGGACCTTTATTCAGGACTTGTTTATGATATGCTTGGTATTCCTAAAGATTTGTTCACACCGCTCTTTATGGCAGCTCGTTCAGCAGGTTGGGCAGCTCATCGTATTGAAGAACTTACAACAGGCGGAAGAATTATCCGTCCTGCTTATAAAAATGCTACAATTCCACGTGCTTATGTTCCAATGAGTGAAAGAATTGTTCGTACTGAAGGAATTCAGAAAGATTATATTCCTATTGAGGAAAGGTAAGAAAACTATGAAAATAACAGGTAAATATGAAAAAATTAATCCGTTATATTCACTTTATGTAATACTCGGACTTGTTGTAGTTGCGGTACCATTCAGAATGTATCAACACCTTAATATTATTGAGGCAGATTCAGGTTTCTACAGAGTGGTTGACTGGTCAGTTTATCTTCTCGCGGCACTCAGTATTCTTGCGGTTATAGTACCTTATGTGCTTACAACACTTTCCAAGAATGTGCCTGCATCAAAATCTCCGTTCAAAAAAGATAAATTTATGGCAGTTGCGTCATTCATCTTTGCATGCGGTATAATTTTTGATGTCGTTAAAGCAATTTCAACATTCTTAATTAATGCAAAGAATTTCAGTGCAGCAGGACTTTCATTTATGGGCACTGCTGACCAAGCACAATTCCCAATTCTTATTGAAGGTGTTTTTGGAGTTTTTGCCGCAATTTATATAATTATTTTCGGTATTTCATTTATTGATGGCAGAACAACATATTCACAGTATAAATTCTTGGCTCTAGCACCACTTTTTTGGGGTATGAGCAGAATAGTTATTCGTTTTGTGAGAAAAATAGCATATGTGAATGTTTCTGACTTAATGCTTGAGCTTTTCGGCATTATGTTTATGTTGATTTTCTTACTTGCATTTGCACGAATTTGTTCAGGTCTTGCAAACAGTAAAGCTATGAGAACGCTTTTTGCATCTGGATTTGTGTCAATTTTCTTCTGTGTGGTTGCAAATCTTCCACGACTTATTATGGTACTTACAGGTAATGCAAACGCATTAGCAGATGAATATCCTTTCTCACTTTGCGATTTGGGATTTGCAGTTTTTGCATTTGCATACATTACTAATGCAGTTAAGTGTGCAAAAGAGAACGATAGTCTTGAACTTATTGATGAAGAATCAAAAGATGTTCATGACGAAATGGAAACAGACGATAATTTTCTTTCGGAGTAATAAAAAATGCAGTTATTCTTAAGCAATGTTGTTACGGCTTTTACTCAGGTTTTAATACTTTTTCTTGTGGCTATGGTAGGTCTTGTATGCCATAAAACAGGTATATATACTGAAAAAGCATCAAGAATGACAACAGACTTGTTATTTTATATTGTAGCTCCTGCAATTATAATCCGTTCATTTTTGGGAATGGAGTTCAGTCGGGATACTTTAGGGGGACTTCTTAAAGCACTTTTAGGGGGTATTTTCTTCCACCTTGTTGGTATGATTTTTACGAAAATCTTATTTAATAAGAGCGATAAAGATACTGCTGGTATTTTTAAGTATGCTTGTTGTTATGGTAATGTAGGTTATATGGCATTACCATTAGCTCAAGCAGTGCTTGGTGATGAGGGAATATTTTACTGTTCTGTAATTTTAGTGCCATTTAATTTTCTTTCATTTACCCATGGTGCAGGTTTAATGAAGAAAAGAGATAAAAATGAAAAGTTTAATTTCAAAAAACTGCTTACAAATCCAGGTGTTTTAGGTGTTGCAATCGGTCTTCCTCTTTTTTTGTTACAGGTGGAACTACCAGAAGTGATTTATGCACCTGTTTCGTACCTTGCAGACCTTAATACACCACTTGCAATGGTAATGTTCGGCACATATCTTGCAGCAGCCGATTGGAAAACAATTTTTTCGGATAAAAGAATTTTTACAACAGCACTTGTAAAGATTATCTTAATCCCACTTATTACGGTTTTATCATTAAAACTTATGGGCTTTGGTGGAACGTTACTTGTGGCTTGTGTGTTAAGTGCGTCAGCGCCAACAGCCAGTGCAACAGTTATGTTTGCTGCAAAATATGACCGTGATACAGGTCTTGCGTCAAAGGTAACATCTTTTATAAGTGTGCTTTCAATTATTACAATGCCTGTAATGATAGCAATAGCACAAAGCTTACAATAATTTTTCAGGAGAGTGATTTTATGAAACTCGTAGTTGCAATTATTAACAATGATGATGCAAATGCTGTTATGTCTAACCTTACAAAGAATGGTTATCAGGCAACAAAACTTTCCACATCAGGTGGGTTTTTACGAGCAGGTAATATTACTCTTCTGATTGGTGTTGAAGATAAGAAAGTTGATGATGTAATTGATATTATCGGCGAATTCAGTAGTCAACGAAAGGAAATTACACCAATTACAAATACATATATAGGGGATTCAATGCTTTCATCGGTGCCTGTTGAAGTAACAGTAGGCGGAGCAACAATTTTTGTTCTTGATGTTGAGCAGTTTTATAAAATATGACAAATAAGGATTTACAATTCAATAAGCTCAACAGTGAGGTTGTTTCGTCTGTTGAGCAGGGCTCTTTTCCACACGGAGTGCTTGTTGAATGCCAGAATGAAGATGATGGTGTTCAGTTCGCGCGCTTTATTGCGAATTGTCTTGTATGTCGCGGGGAGTCAAAGCCTTGTGGCGAGTGTGAAGATTGTCATAAAGCTAATAAAAACGGTCATCCCGATATTTTTGAAACCGATGGTATAATCAAAAGTAAAAGTAAAGTTTTTGCAGTTGATTCCGTCCGTGAAATCCGTGATGATGCATTCATTTTACCTAATGAGAGTGATAGAAAGGTATATATTCTTAAAAACGCTCATAATATGAATGACCAGGCACAGAATGCTATACTTAAAATACTTGAAGAACCACCATCATATGTGTTCTTTATAATCGTTACAACTTCAAGAAGCACAATGCTTGAGACCGTGCTTTCTCGTGTACAGACTTATTCACTTTTAAGTGATGAAGAAAAAATCACGGATAAAGAATGCGAAACAGTGAAGAATTTTATTAAAGCACTTCTTAATGTGAATGAATTAGCACTTGTTGAGCAAACTGCGGTTTTTATTAAGAATAATCAGTTTGCAAAACGCATATTAGGTATTCTTTCAGAAGTTTTTCGTGATGCGCTTGTGCTTAAAAGTGGGTATTCAAGAGAAGTCAGATTTTCCGAAGAAGTGAATGTGCTTTATAATAAATTAACTGCAAAATCACTTATGCAGCTTGTTGAAGTGTGTGATGAGTTAATCGGCTCTATTGACAGAAATTGTAATAATAACTTGCTCGTTGTAAGAATGTGTTATGAATTCAAACGAGCTGTAGGTAGATAATAGGGTGTTACCCTAAAGGAGTAAACAGATGATAGAAACAGTTGGTATAAGATTCAAAGAGGGCGGAAAAATCTATGATTTTGATGCAGATGGTAAACAATTCAATAAAGGCGATTATGCCATAGTTGAAACAGTGCGCGGTATGGAATGCGGACTTGTTGCCAAAGCAAATCACGGCACTAATGAAGATGATATTACAAAACCTCTTAAAAAAGTTATCCGTGTTGCAACGGAAGAAGATATTAAAACTCTTGCTGAAAATAAAGAAAAAGAAAAAGAGGCATTCAAAACTTGTGAGAAAAAAATTGCAGCACATGGTCTCCAGATGAACCTTGTTGATGTTGAATATACATTTGACCGTAGCAAACTTCTTTTCTATTTTACTGCAGATGGCAGAGTTGACTTCCGTGAACTTGTAAAGGATTTGGCATCATCATTCAGAACAAGAATTGAACTTCGTCAGATTGGTGTTCGTGATGAATCTCGTATGGTAGGCGGATTCGGTATTTGTGGCAGACCATTCTGCTGTAATACATTTTTAAATGATTTCCAACCTGTGTCAATTAAAATGGCAAAAGAACAAGGACTTTCACTTAATCCTACAAAAATCAGTGGTACTTGTGGCCGCCTTATGTGTTGCCTTAAATATGAGCAGGATACTTATGAGCATCTTCTCCGCGTTACACCAAAGGTTGGTGCTATTGTTGACACTCCTGACGGAAAAGGCAAGGTAATCGAAAACAACCTTATTACAGGAATGTTAAAGGTAACACTTGACCGTCGTCCTGATGCTGCTCCTGCAGTGTTCCACCGTCATAGCGTGAAAATCCTTAAAGATGCTTATATTAAAGTTGAAAAAGAAGAACTTGAAGCACTTAAAGGAATTGAATAATTTAGTACTTGATTTTTACATTTTTTATGTTACAATGTAGATATACCAATAAAGGGAGGGTACATAACCATGGCATACAGAATTACTGATGATTGCATCGCTTGTGGCGCTTGCGCAGCTGATTGTCCAGTAGAAGCTATTTCTGAAGGAGATGGCATCTATGTAATCGACGCTGATACATGCATCGATTGTGGTGCTTGTGCAGATAGCTGCCCAGTTTCAGCTCCAGTTGCTGACTAATTAAACTAAAAGAAAAATCCCACCGAGTATTCGGTGGGATTTTTTGTTTGTTCCATAAATTATAGTTTGTCGAACTGTTTTATATGTGTATTCTCGGCTCCCCTTGTCAGGGGAGCTGTCAACGAAGTTGACTGA
>CALCBQ010000133.1 GCA_937897215.1 uncultured Clostridia bacterium
GATGTTGCAGGTAAGAAGATTAAGGTTGCAGTAGCTAGTGGTACAAAGAACGCTAAAGTTCTTATGGACCAGATTAAGAACGGCACAAGCGAATATCTCTTCATCGAGATTATGGGTTGCCCAGGTGGTTGTATCAACGGTGGTGGCCAGCCAATTCAACACGCTGTTGTTCGTAACTTCGTTGACCTTAAAGCTCGTCGTGCAGAAGCTCTTTACACAGCTGACAGAAACAACGCTGTAAGAAAATCTCACGAAAACGAAGCTATCAAGACTCTCTATACAGAGTATCTTGGTAAACCAGGTAGCCATAAGGCTCACGAAATTCTCCACACATCTTATGTGGCAAGAAAGAAATATTAATTCTTAATTGAATAATAAAAATGACGGGGAGTGGATTTGGTTTCACTTCCCGTCTTGTTTTTTTGTGCTATTTATTGTATATTATATATACTAAATAAAAAATAAAGGATTTTTTTATGATTAAAAGAGTTATTGCATTATTACTTGTTTTTTTATTTGTATTCTCCCTTTCCGCTTGTAAAAGAGAAGAAGATGTATTTAATACAACTGAAAGTACTACTGAATCGACAACAGAAAGTACAACTGAAATTACAACAGAGAGTACAACTGAATCCACAACACAAGTACCAACAGTGAAGGTTACAATCCCAGAAGGGTATACTCTTGTGCGAATTTCGTGGCTTTTAGAAGAAAAAGGTCTTTGCACATCAAAAGACTTTATTGATGCTTGTCAGAATTATAAAAATTGGCTCGATTTGACACAGTATCCATTTTTGAATGATTTGCAGAATGCAAAGAATGTGTGTTTTGCGCTTGAAGGATATTTCTTCCCGCTTACTTATGATATTCCGGAAAATGCAACGGTGCAAGAAATTATAAAAAGGTTTCTTAACGGCACAAAACAAGTTTTTAATGATACTTTTATGATGAGTGTTCAAAATAGTGGATTTAATCTTCACGAAATTTTAACACTTGCATCTCTTATTGAAAAAGAAGCGCTTTTACCGGAACACAGACCAATGATTTCATCTGTCCTTCACAATAGATTGAATGAAGGTATGATGTTTCAGTGCGACCCTACAGTTAAATATTGCACAGGTGTAATTCAGTTGATATATCCTGAAAAAATCGACCATTATAAATACTATTACAATACTTATCGTTGTAAAGGGCTTATGGCAGGACCCATTTGTAATCCTGGCATAGAGTCAATAAATGCAGCAATAAACCCCGCTGATACGGATTATTTATATTTTATTATCGGAACAGTGCCACCTTATGAGGCAAAATACTCAAAAACTTATGAAGAACACCAAAAGTTCTGGATTGAAAATAAAGACAGATTAACAGGCAACTAATAATGTGCCTCCCTTGTCAAAGGGAGGGGGACCGCCGTAGGCGGTGGAGGGATTTATTATGAATATAAAATTAGCAGATAGACTTGTTGAACTTCGAAAAGAACATAAACTCTCGCAAGAAGCACTTGCAGAGAAGTTAGGGTTAAGCCGTCAATCAATTTCAAAGTGGGAGAGGGCAGAGGCGTCTCCTGATACTGATAACCTTATTGCCCTTGCTGAAGTTTACGGAATAACACTTGACCAACTTTTAGGTAATGATGAACCAAAAACTGAATCGCAACCGCAACCTGAACAGACAAAGAAAAACTTAAGTGCAAAGCAGATTAAAGGTAAGCAAAATCTTAAAAAATCTCCACTTTTATTCCTTGGTGCAATTGCAGTTTATGTAGGTGGCGGAATAATTTTAGGCGTATTCTGGTGGGCGTTAATGTGGATTTTATTTCCACTTGTATTAGGATATACATTTTCTGCACTATCTATGTGTTGTGAAGATAAAAGACTTTTGTCTATCCTATTTTCAGCTGTCGCAGCAATATTCCTTGCGGTATCACTGTATATAGTTTTAGGCATTGCATTTCAATTATGGGGTATTGCATGGATTATATTCCTTGCAATACCAGCGTATGTTTATATAAAGGTAATTAAGAAATAAAATACGAAGTAAGGCGGAATTTCGATTCCGCCTTTTTGTACAAATTGGAGTTTGTCTAACAGAATGCAAAGCGCAAAGTGTTGGAACTGCGTTGCAAATTTAATTATCCCCCTTCAGTCGCTTCGCGACAGCTCCCCCTCAAGGGGGGAGCCCAATTTTCGCCTTCCCCCTACGAGGGGAAGGTGGCAAAACGAAGTTTTGACGGAAGGGGGGCAAAAAGCCCGACAAACTAAAGTTTTTCAAACGGATAAAAAAATTAAGGACCCCACTCTTTCGAGTGAGGTCCTATTTTTATTGTATGAAAACTTTTAATTAGTCTTCTTTTGGAGCATAGAGTGCCTGAAGACGAGTAAGGTGTTCATATCTTTCTTTTGCTGTTTCCTCAGCTTTTGCGAAGAGAACTTCTGCTCTTTCTGGGAATGCGCGTGAAAGTGATGAGTAACGTGCTTCGTTCATAAGGAAGTCGCGGTAGCTTGTCTTTGCCTCTTTGCTATCAATTGTGAATGGGTTCTTGCCCTGTGCCTTGAGAGCTGGGTTGTAACGGAACATATTCCAGTAACCGCAATCAACAGCCTTCTTCATTTCTGCCTGGCAATTAACCATACCACCCTTGATTGAGTGCATTTCACAAGGAGCGTAAGCAATAATGATTGATGGACCATTGTAAGCTTCAGCTTCTGTGATTGCTTTGATTGTCTGGTTGTTGTCAGCGCCCATAGCAATCTGTGCAACGTAAACGTAGCCATAGCTCATAGCGATTTCAGCAAGGCTCTTCTTAGCGATGCCTTTACCTGCAGCAGCGAACTGTGCAACCTGACCAATGTTAGAAGCTTTAGAAGCCTGACCACCTGTATTTGAGTAAACTTCAGTATCGAATACCATAATGTTTACATCTTCGCCAGCAGCAAGAACATGGTCAACACCACCGAAACCGATGTCGTATGCCCAACCGTCGCCACCGAAAATCCATACAGATTTCTTTGAAAGGTATTCACGGTTTTCAAGGATATCTTTCTTCATTTCGCAATCGCAATCGAAACCTTCAAGAGCAGCAACAAGAGCTTCTGTAGCAGCTGTGTTCTTTGAACCATCTTCAAGAGTTGCAAGGTATTCATTAGCAGCTTCAACTACATTTGCAGGAGCTTTGCAGCTGTCAACAATAGCCTTAACATCATCAATAAGACGATTTCTGATTGCTTTCTGACCAAGGTACATACCGTAACCGTGTTCAGCGTTATCTTCAAAGAGTGAGTTAGCCCAAGCAGGACCATGACCATCTTTGTTTACTGTATATGGAGATGTTGCAGCAGGACCACCCCAGATTGATGAACAACCTGTAGCATTTGAAATGTACATTCTGTCGCCAAAGAGCTGTGTGATAAGTCTTGCATAAGCTGTTTCAGCACAACCTGCACATGAGCCTGAGAACTCAAGAAGTGGAGTCTTGTACTGGCTACCGATAACTGTGTTATCAGCAACATCTTCTTTAACTGTTACATTTTCAACCATGTACTGGAATGCTTCTTGCTTGTAGTCCTGAGATTCACGAGATACCATCTTAAGTGAGTTTGTAGGACAAACACCGATACAAACGCCACAGCCCATACAATCCATAGGAGATACAGCAAGTGTGTATTTATATTCTGTTTTAACAATAGCTTTAGGAGCAACCTTCATATTTGAAGGAGCAGCTTCAACCTCAGCATCTGTAAGTGCAAAAGGACGAATTGTAGCATGAGGACAT
>CALCBQ010000134.1 GCA_937897215.1 uncultured Clostridia bacterium
ATTTATCTTTCTATGTTTACCCAAGAGAAAACGAAACTGTTCTTATGACAGAATATTGCACTGACCTTTTCAAAGAACAAACTATCAACAAGTTTATCAACGCATACAACAGTATTCTTTCTCAATCACTTAACGAAAATATTCTTATCAAAGATATCCAAGTTTTAACATCAGACGAAAAACAAAAAGTTTTAATTGACTTTAATGACACAGACCATACATACAACCTTCCTGACAATTCAACTTTGTACTCATTGTTTGAAAAGATGAGTGAAGAAAACAGTGATAAAGTATGCATCATAGCAGATGATAAAGAAATCACATTCAAGGATTTCAAAGCGTATGTTGAAAGAATTGACAATAAGGTTAGAGCAATCACAGATGAAAAATCTGTAATTGCAGTAATTTGTGAGCGTTCATTTGAAATGTATGGTGCAATTTACGGTATTATCCGCGGTGGTAATGCATACTTACCTATTGACCCTAACTACCCGCAAGACAGAATTGACTACATTCTTTCTAACAGTAATGCTAAAGCAGTAATTACACAAGATAAATTCTGTCATCTTGCAAGTAATGTTCCTTGCATTGATGCAACTGCTGTTCTTAATTCGAATGAAACAGTAGAAAAGACAGAATGTAAAGCAGAAGAAAACGATACTGCTTATGTAATCTACACATCAGGTAGTACAGGCAATCCTAAGGGTGCAAAGATTTCTCACAAATCTGCAATTAACAGAATTCTTTGGATGCACGATTTCTATCCATTAGAAGATAATGATGTAATTCTTCAGAAAACTCCATACACATTTGACGTTTCTGTATGGGAGCTTTTCTGGTGGGGTATTACAGGCAGAACACTTTGTGCATCTAAACCTGATGAGCATTTCTTACCTGCAAAAATACTCCAAGAAACAGAAAAGAACCAAGTTACTCATCTTCACTTTGTTCCATCTGTATTTGACTTGTTCTTAACATATCTTGAAAACAACCCTGAAGAACAATACAAACTTAATTCTGTTAAATTTGTATTCTTGTCAGGCGAGGCATTGACTGCAAATCACATTTCAAGATTCTACAACATCTATGACTACAACAAGGTGCAACTTCATAACCTTTACGGACCAACTGAATGTGCAGTTGACGTAAGTTATTATCCTTGTGTGCCAACGGACACAGACCCTGTACCGATTGGTAAGCCAATCTTCAACACACAGCTCTACATTGTAGACAAATACTTAAATCCAACACCAATAGGAGTTATTGGCGAACTTTGTATTGCCGGTGTAAATGTAGGACAAGGATATCTTAACAACGAGCAATTAACAAACGAAAAGTTCATTGATAATCCATTTGGCACAGGCAAACTCTACAAAACAGGCGACCTTGCTTACTGGAGAGAAGACGGTAATATCTGTTATGTTGGCAGAGCAGACGGACAAGTTAAAATTCACGGTCAACGAATTGAACTTGGCGAAATCGAAAAGGTTATCAGTGAAGTTTCAGGCGTTAAATCCGTTGCTGTTATCGTTAAACAAAATAACGGACAAGATGTTCTCGTTGCATTCTGTTGTGGTAACGAAAACTCAATTAACGAAATCTTTAAGCACTGTGAAAACAAGTTGCCTCAGTATATGATACCGGACAAATTCCAGTTCATTGAAAAAATGCCTCTCAATCAAAGTGGTAAACTTGACCGAAAAGCACTTAAAAATATCAATATTTCGTTTGATAATGAAATCACAAAAGAAAAACCTGTTACAGAAACAGAAAAAGTGATTTGTAAATTGTTTGAAGAAACGCTTTTCATTGATTTTGTTGGAAGAAACGAAAATTTCTTCACTCTTGGCGGAACAAGTCTTGATATGATTTCAATTCTTTCTGAAAATATGCTTCAAAATATTTCTGCCGCAAATTTTATTGCTAATCCTACTCCTGAAAAACTGGCAAAAATTCTTGACAGCGGTATTATTGAAGACAGTGATGGTTTCTATACTTTGAGAAATATTCCATCTTCAACAAAAGCATTGATTTTGTTCCCATATGCAGGAGGCGACGCTTCAGCTTTCGCAGCACTTACAAAAGAGTTAGAAGAAAAATCCCCTGAATTATCTCTTTATTATGTGGATTATCTTCGTTCTTACAGAAAGTGCGAAATCGTTGCAGAAAAAATTTCAGAACTTGCGAAATTTAAAGAAATCAATATTTATTCACATTGTGCAGGTACTGCAGTTGCTTTACAAGTTATCAACATTCTTGAAAACAACGAAGTGGTTGTTTCTCATTATATTACAGGCGGATTTATCCCTCCTGCAAAATCCGCTAAGAGAAACAGTTGGAACTATGTGCCAAAACAATTTATTCAAAGCAAACTTTTAAGAGCAGGTGCCCCTATTGAGAAATTCTCAGAAAAGCACAAGTTTGATATGGTTGAAAAATTCCGTAAGGACACTGATTTTATGGCAGAATATTTCTATAAATCAACTGAAAAAATTAATGTCCCTACATCTGTAATAATCAGTAAAACTGACATTTTCACAAAGAATTATCAACAAACAGAAACTCTCTGGAAAACAAAAGCGGTCAATTATAATAAAACATATTACATTGACGCGGACACGCACTATTTCCAAACAGAAAAAAGTGATGAAGTTTCTGAAATCATTCTCAACGAAATAAACACATAAAAATTGCGGTAAGAAAAATCTTACCGCAATTTTTATTATAACTTTTTGGCTACAGAACTTTTTGCCTTTTTCTGTCTTTCGTTTCTTTTTTTCTTATTCTCTTTCTTTTGTTGTTCACTCTGCATTTGTCTTCTGTATTTTTCGTTTTCAACTTCCACAACTTTATTGATTTCAACAAGTTCTTCTTCCGCTTCCGCATATTTCTTGTCATAATATGCATTTACTCTATCTCTGCATTTTGCAACAACAATCCAGAAAATTATACCATAAACAATACCAATCAAGCAAAGAATATGATAAATTTTCAATGGACCCAAAACGTTTTCTTCTATTCTTAAAAATTCACTACAAAATCTTGTTGAACAGTATAAAATAGCATACATAGGAAATACTGTGCCAACTTTTGCTTTCTTTCGGTATATTGTTAAAATTATTAAAATTAATACTCCCCAAAAAGCCTCAATCAATTGAACCGGAACTTGATATTGGTCTTCTGTAATATTATACATACCGTGTTCCCATGGTATTCCCATACAACAACCAGCAGTAAAACAAGAAAGTTTAACAAAAATCAAATAAAACGGTAAACAGGTTGAAATAAAATCCACCTGTTCTAATGGATTCGCACCATAATTTACGGATAACATAATCCATAAAATTGGGACAATGAAGAAAGCGCCAAAATAGTTTGCACCGGTTCCGATAGCATCACCTAAAATCCTGTTTAAAAAAACGAACATAATATATGCCATTGTAAAGGTTTCGCTTTCTAAAACGGGCATAGTATTTACTAAATATCTACTAATTTTTCCGTGATTCTGTGAAAGATTTGCCCTTACAATCATTGTTTTGTAGCCCACAGGTCTGAGCTTATTTTTAACTCTCAGGTCGTTATAGAACATAACAATATAACTTCCTATAAAGGAAATAACATCGTATAGAAAAAAATCAATATTACCAATCATTATAAATGGATACATTAAATCACTCCAATCATAATAATTTTATCATAAATAAAAACACTTTTCAAGTACGGTACAACAATGTTAAATTATTACAAATAATTAAAATTCAATTACATTATTTGTAAACCCGTTGACAAGAATATTAGAAAAAGTTATTCTAAATATGATATAATGTTGATAATTCTTTTTTAGGAGGTGCAGAAATGAGTAGTCTTGAGTATTTAATGCGATATGTTCTTTGTATTCTTGCTATTGCAGTTATAATCAACTGTGTGTGGTCGCTTATTCGTCTGCGCCCTCATAAAAAAGTTTACGCAATACTTCTTAATATGGCAAATGACGAGCAACACCCCATTACTTGTTACGAAACTTCTGTCGGCAGAAGCAAATCCTGCGATATTGTATTTACTAATTCAACTGTATCACGCTCTCACGCGGTTGTGGCACTTCGTAAAGACGGATTTTATGTGTTTGATACCGAGTCAAAAGCGGGAGTTTATGTAAACGGGGAAAAAATTCAGAAAAGCGAAAAACTTTCTGACGGTGATGTTATTGCTTTCGGCACAGCTATTATGAAATTCTATATGGGTAGCGAAGCAAACAACGACATTTCTCACAAAAAAGAGGAAAACATAAAAATTTCTCGACTTGTTAATCTTGCAGATAATACCGAATTCAACCTTGACGGCGATTTTATAACGATTGGCAGAGAAAAAGGCAGTAATATTGAAATTCCCGCACCTTATATTTCTCGAAAACAAGCAGAGATTTTCAAGCACAACAATAATTGGTATATTAAGAATTTTGGTAAGGTTACAAAGACAACGCTTAATGGCGACCCGATTTTCTCTGATACTCCCCTTTATGACGGAGATGTTATAAGACTCGGCGATTTTGAATTTTTATATGAGGAAAATCAAGTGTAATAAAATTCATTTGTCATTCTGAGCAAGCGACCGCGTAGTGGCGGGCTTCCACG
>CALCBQ010000135.1 GCA_937897215.1 uncultured Clostridia bacterium
ATACAGTCAAGATAGACAATATCAATACCTTTGATGATTGGAGCAAGACAATTGTGGAACTCCAGCAGATGAAAGACGCTGGCAAGCTGGAATATACAAACATTGCAGTAGATAATATTTCAGAACTTGAAAGGTGTATCTTGTCAGACCTCGGTAGCAAAGGGAAAAACAAAGGAGTTCCTGCACAAAGCGACTACCAGTATATGCAGTTCAAATTAGTCAACTCGCTCCGCTACATGAAGCAGTTGAACGTGAATGTGATTTGGACAGCATGGGAAGATGTCAGGCAGATAGTAAGCCCTGATGGCACAAGTTACTCACAGCTAATACCGAAAATGTCAGCAAAGATTGTGGATAATATCTGTGGTTTGTGTGATGTAGTGGGCAAGATAATGGTCAAGCGTGATGGAACTCATGGTATTTTGCTTGAAGCCACACAGAACATTTATGCAAAGAACCAAATAGACAGCAGAAAAGGTTGTCTTGTGGAAGAATTTGCAAATTTTGAGAGGTGATTTTATGAAGATACAGATAACGCAGTCAATTTATGACCCGTACACAAACAAAGAGGGTAAGCTTGTAGATTATACAAGAACAGAGACTATTGAGGGCTATATTGAAGATGGTGAAATGCTCATAAGTCTCATAAACATCATAACAACAACGTTCAAGAACGTTGAAATAAGTATATCCACCAATGCAGAAGAAAAGGAGTAATCATTATGGGATGGAAGTATCAGAGAGAAGAAAGCACACCTATTGAGCAGATACCTGAAGGGAAGCACAGAATACGCATTAAGAGCGTAGAAGCGGCACAGTCAAAGGCTGGTAATGATATGCTGGCATTCCAGTTTGAAGTAAGTGGGTTTTCCACAATTCTTTATCATTACATTACTTTCCTGAATGACAAGCCTGAGATAACGAACAGGATGTTGACACAGTTCTTTGACAGTTTCAAAGATATTCCAGAGGGCAATTTCAAGTTCAGCACATGGACAGGCAAAGTCGGTGCTTGCATGGTTGCAAAAGACAAGAACAATCCTGACAGAACAAGGCTTAGTTATTTCATTCCTGCTGACAAGCAAGCAGATTTACCCGCTTGGAAAAATAGCAATGGCGATGCTCCTGCAGGATTTGAAGAAGTAGAAAGTGATGATTATCCTTTCTGATGTATCATGATGTATCATAAGGTTTGCGGTCATCCTTAAAACCGCACACAATACGGTATAGTACAATGGTAGTACAACAGATTTTGGCTCTGTGAATACAAGTTCAACTCTTGTTACCGTAACCAGTAGCTATTAAGCTATATGATAAAATGAAAGAGGTGTTTTTTATGACAGAACAAGCTAAGAAGAAAATACAGGAGTTCAAGGATTTTTTTGTGCATGAAAAAGATGGTATCAACTATGGCAGTGATTTAGCAATGCACTGTATTATGCTGGAGAAGAGCGGTAAAGCCCCTAACATCTTTCAGACAGGCGGCGGTGATTTTAATGACTGTATACTTCTTCTGATGTATCATTTAGATACAATTAGAGAGATGTCTAAAGATGTACTTTACGTTGAAGACCCTTTGGGCTTTATGATAGCAATGACGAAGATATATATGGGCATACTTGAAATACATGGTGGTTCACTTGCAAAAGATGGTCTTTCGTACACACAGATGACTATGCCAAGGTTTGACAATGACAATGAATGAGGTACAAAATGGTAGCATATAAGAAGCCGCAGATATTGAAGCCGTATATAGTTACATATATCAATGATGACGATGAACTCAAAGAAAAGCTGGTATATGCAGTCAACGTAGATGCGGCATCAAAAATCGTTGATAGCACAATAAGTGTAAAGGAATGGGAAAAGCATGAATGATGAATGGATAAGCGTTAAAGACAGACTTCCAAAAGAGGATGGCTTTTACCTTGTTTATATCGTAGCAAATTTTAACCCTGAAAATAAGCAAATGATAACACTGTATTTTTCAGGTTTATCAAAGAGGTTTATTTATGGGAGTGATGAAATTTTTACTGTAACACATTGGATGTCACTTCCTGAACCGCCGAAGGAGAATAGCAATGACGATTGACATTAAAAACAGTCTGTATAAACTGCTCAATACATTAGAACAAGCAGAGGAAACAGCTTGGAGAAGTGGAAAGTACAGAGAGTTGATTGCTCTGACAAGAGCACATCTTGTAGCTATGTATTTCGGGGAAAATGAGGATGACGCTATAAGAAGTGTTGAGAATATTTATGTACCCGAAAAGGAGAGTGATGTAGAATGAAAGATTTAACTCAAATAACTCTTGAAGAATTTCAGGCAATGGAAGAATTTGGGCAAGACGAATTATTCAATGAAGTCGTTATAGTTCCGACTGATGATATACACGACAGCGGATATCGTTGTATGAAATTTATACTGTGCAGGAAAGGCGATATAGTAGGATGTGTAGGTGGTTACAGTGATGCTGTTCATCCAAATTTCTTCAATCCTGTTGTAATAAACATGGATTGTCTTACAACAAGCGGTTGCATAAGGCTTATGTTTAATCGTAACGCTTGCAAATGTGATGATTTCATTGGTTCGGATTTCTGTTTTTATCTGACAGGAGATGAAATATGACCGCCAAAGGAGCAGAATGATGAATAACAAAAAGCTTGGCACTCAGTTTGAGCAGGAATTTTGCGAGTATCTTGCAAATTGTGGCTGGTGGGTGCATTTCATATCACCTGACATGACTGGCTCACAGCCGTTCGATATCATAGCTGTAAAAGGCGGCAAAGCAGTTGCTATTGACTGCAAGACTTGTGTGGCAAAGAATTTCAGTATAAACAGGCTGGAAGATAATCAGATATTAGCTTTCAAAAGATGGCACAAGTGTGGGAATGATAACACATTTATAGCGATAAAGCATGAAAATGAAGTGTATATCTGTGATTTTGTGAGACTTTGGGAGCAAAGAATAATTCCTATCAAAGAC
This sequence comes from uncultured Clostridia bacterium, assembly GCA_937897215.1. GTDB lineage: Bacteria > Bacillota > Clostridia > Oscillospirales > Acutalibacteraceae > Fimenecus. The sequence goes on from CALCBQ010000135.1 coordinate 2,988, forward strand.
ATGGTGAAAGCGAGGAAATTAATGTGATTAAGTTGGTATATGACAAAGGTAATTGTGTGGGGTGTCCACCTTACATGGGGTGTCTTGGGAGTATGTGCCCAATGTGCTACGAAACAGTTATGATATGTGACGAGTGTGGTCAAGAAGTTGATGATTTGTACAGAGATGAAGATAATGTGGATTGGTGTGATGAATGCCGAGATAAGCAGTATACACACATAGACATAGATAATGCAGGAGATTTTGTATGAGAGCAAAGATAAGCAATGTCATTACAGTTGACGCAACACCTGAAATAGTGAAATTCTGTGAAGATAATTTGGTGATAGACAATCCTGAGTATCTCACAAAGATGAAGCTGGGCAAGTGGCTGGGAAACACGCCCAGCAAACTGTATTTGTATGAAAAAAGAGGAAATAAGATAGTAGTTCCGTATGGTTGCAGAAAACACATTGAAGATATAGTTGATTACTGTGGTGGTGCAATTGATATGGAATATCTTGGTGATGATATAATCACAAGAGGATATAACTATCACAGCAACATTCAGTTATATCCATATCAGCAAAAAGCCGCAGACGCTATGATAAAAGCATGGAACGGTATTGTAGTCATGCCTTGTGGGTCAGGTAAAACACAGACAGCGTTGCAGACAGTAGCAAGATTGTGTGGAAAGACATTATGGTTAACGCACACACAGGATTTACTTAATCAGTCGATGAACAGAGCAAAGGAATGCTTTGAATGTGATAAGTCAGCATTTGGAACTATCACAGCAGGAAAAGTCAATATCAGTGAAGGCATAACTTTTGCCACTGTTCAGACAATGTGCAAGCTTGATTTATCACAATACAGAAAAGAATGGGACACAATAGTTGTTGATGAATGCCAGCACTGCTGTGGTACACCTACAAAAGTCACTCAGTTTTATAAAGTCATCAATAGCCTTTATGCTATAAACAAATTTGGTCTTACAGCCACACCTAAACGCACTGATGGATTGGATAAAAGTATGTATGCGCTTTTAGGTGATATTATCATTGAAATAGATAAAAGCGAGGTTGCAGAAAAGACTTGTGATGTGATAGTGCAAAGTGTGGAAACAGGATATTTTCCTGATACAGATGATGTTCTGAATGGTGACGGCACTATCAATTATATGCAACTTACTCAGAATTTGATAGATGACACGAAACGCTTTCAAAAAGTAATGATGACTATAAACAATAAATGTCGTTCACATTCAATGGTGCTGGCAAATCGTGTTTCTTATCTTCAAGAAATGAGTGCAGGATATTTTGGTAAATCTATCTGCATTTCTACACTTGGTACATCAAAAGCCGCAAAAGAAGAACGTAAAGAAGCGTTAAGAAAGTTGAATGATGGAGAGATTGACTGCATATTTGCAACTTATCAACTGGCGGCAGAGGGTTTGGATTGTCCTAATCTGAGATATGTAGTATTTGCCACACCTGAAAAGAATGAGCGCACTGTAACTCAGGCAGTTGGCAGAGTTGCAAGAAAAGCAGACGGCAAAAAGTTTGGAACAGTCATTGATTTTGTGGACGGATTTGGGATGTATAAAAGCTGGGCAAAAAAAAGACAGTCATATTATAAGAAATTGGGAGTTATTTTTTCATAAGGTATTGACAAATATAATAAAATATGATATTATATATATGTTCTTGCATTGTGTGAGGTGTTTGATGTGAAAGCAATAACGAGAGGTAGAACACGCAAAGAAGTTGTTGAAGATGATGGTGTCAAGCAAATACTCAAAGAACAAACAAAAGGGCTGATAGAGAAATCTGTCAGAACAGGTATGTGTACCATGATAGGAGTTGTGCTGTATGTCTTGTATAAAAGAGGATGGCACAAAGACAAACTCAATGCGCTGATAGATGACATTATTGCTATCCTGAGAATGCCTGAGACACCGCAAGGACATCTGGACAACGGTATGGTTGTCAAGTATATGGCAAGCAAAGGGGTAGACCCTATGCGGATATACAATGAGGTAAAATTTTCATTTGAGTAAAAGGAGAGGTTTTATGCGAGGTAAGATGTATTCTGTAAGAGAGGTTGCAAAGGAATTAGGTATCACTACTCACACAGTAAGAAGCTGGGCAAAGGCTGGCAAAGTCAAGGCTGTGAAGATACCAAACAATTCTGACAAGGCACAGTGGTTCTTTTCAGAAGAAGAACTGAACAGATTAAGAAACGGAGAAAATAGCGATGAAAGCTAAAACTGTGAGCACTGTTTTTTGGGTAACGCTTTTGACAGTATCAGTTGCAGTCAACACAAAAGTCATACTTGAAGAACCAGCAGAACAGATAGAAGCAAAAGCAGAGCCAATGCAGACAGAGTATGTGAAAGAAGTCAAGACAGCTACACTTGTAAGCTATGAAGTGCCTGATGGCAAAACAAGTTTCAAAAGCTATATGGACTATCGCTGTATCACCAATACAAGGTCAGAGCAATACAAGTTACAGCAGGATTGCTGGACGGATAAAAATGGTCTCAGGCGGTGCGGTGATGATTATGTCATAGCGTTAGGGACTTTTTATGCTGATGAAATAGGCGACAGGTATAAGATAACGCTTGCAAATGATACGTCATTTTATGCAGTTGTCGGTGATTTCAAAGCCGATAAGCATACTGATAAGAACAACCAGTATACTCCCACAAGCGATGTAGGCAAGTGTGTGGTTGAGTTTATTGTTGATACAAAATCACTTGATAAGTCAGCAAAAAGAATGGGTGACATATCGTACTGTGGCAGTAAGTTCAAAGGCAATATCAAGAAGATAGAGAAAGAGGAATAAAATGCAAGATTATGAAGTGCGGGCATTGGAGAAAGTCAATTATTCACTTAATCTCAATGACAGGCTGTTAGAAGGTGTTATGGGCTTATGTGGGGAAACTGGTGAGGTCATGGATATTGTTAAGAAATATATGTGGCAAGGTCATCAGTTGAACTTAGGTCATTTATGTGAAGAACTTGGCGATGTGTTATGGTATATAGTTGATATTGCTGGTTCAGTAGGTCTTACACTTGATGATATCCAAAAGCAGAATATACGCAAACTTGACAAAAGATATCCGAATGGGTTTAAATCAGAGTATTCCATAAACAGGAGTGAATAATGCGCAAAGCGGTTGTTTTAGAAGCTGTATGGGGTCATGACTATGACTTACATCACGACCAAATATATAAACGTCCATGCTGTCCAAAATGTTTAGAACCTATAA
>CALCBQ010000136.1 GCA_937897215.1 uncultured Clostridia bacterium
GATTTTGCCACCTCCCTCAATGAGGGAGGGTAATAGGTTGTATCTATACAAAGAGTCCGGCAAACTCAAATTTGTCAAATTCTTTTTATTGACATTTTTTCTATATAAAGTTAAAATAAAATTATAAAGAATAGGGAGGGATTCTGATGTTAAATTATAAAATCGAAGGTGGGCATTTGCCGGTTGTAATCTGTTATCCGGAGCCGGGGCAGACACTCTGCACAGAAAGTGGTGCAATGAGTTGGATGAGCCCTAATATGCATATGGAAACAAATTCAGGTGGCGGAGTAAAAAAGGCAATTGGCAGACTTTTTTCCGGCAACTCACTTTTTGTGAACGAATACACACCACAGGGCGGTACGGGTATGATTGCTTTTGCATCAAGCTTTCCCGGCTCAATTATTCCTTATGAGGTAACTCCGGGTAATGGAATTATCGTGCAGAAAAGAGGATTTCTTGCTATGGAGAAAGGCCTTGACTTGTCTGTGCATTTTCATAAAAAACTTAGTCGTGGCTTCTTTGGCGGCGAAGGTTTTATTATGCAGAAAATTTCAGGTAATGGTTTGGTATTCCTTGAAATCGACGGTCATTGTGTTGAGTACACTTTGGGTGTAGGTGAAAGTATTATTGTTGATACAGGTTACCTTGCTGCTATGAGCGAAACTTGCACAATGGATATTCAGCAAATTAAAGGTGCAAAGAATATCTTCCTTGGAGGCGAAGGCTTGTTCCATACAAGAGTAACAGGTCCTGGTAAGGTTTATATTCAATCAATGCCAATTGCACAGATTGCTCAACAGCTTATTCCATATATGCCAACTGCTACAAATGGTAGTGATGGTGGCATCAATATTAAACTTGGTGGAAATTAATACATATTATATGCCCTTGCAAATGCAGGGGCATTATTTTTACAATTTAATTGAAACTTTGCAAAAAGAGTGGTACAATACTAATATTGGAGTGTGATATGTATGTATCAGTTTGATGCACTTAAAGTTAAAAATCAATGTGTAGAGTGGATTCGTGAATTTTTCGAGCAAAACGGAAAAGATTGTAACGCAGTTGTTGGCATTTCAGGTGGTAAAGATTCATCAATCGTAGCAGCCCTTTGCGTTGAGGCTTTAGGCAAAGACCGTGTAATCGGTGTGCTTATGCCTTGTGGCGAACAGCACGATATTGATTGTGCAAAACAACTTGTAGAACACCTCGGCATTAAAAATTATACAGTAAATATTAAAGATACAGTTGATGGTCTTATGAACAATCTTCCTGCAGATTTAGAAATCACACCACAAACTGTGCAGAATATTCCGCCAAGAGTACGAATGACAACTCTTTATGCAGTCAGTCAGTCTGTGAATGGCAGAGTTGCTAATACTTGTAATCTATCAGAAGATTGGGTTGGCTATTCTACTCGTTATGGCGACTCGGTAGGGGATTTCAGCCCTTGCTCATTCCTTACAGTAGCCGAAATGAAACAAATCGGTCATCTTTTAGGGCTTCCACATAACCTTGTTGAAAAAACACCAATTGACGGCCTTTGCGGAAAAACTGATGAAGATAATTTAGGTTTCACTTATGCCGAACTTGATAAATATATCAGAACAGGCGAAATCGACGACAAAGAAAAGCAAAAGCTTATAGATTATAAACATAAAATCAATCAATTCAAACTCGAACTTATGCCATCATTCAAACCTAACATATAACGCGTAGTGGCAGGCTTCCACGCCTGCATTCGCTCCCTCTTGGAGGGAGCTGTCAACGAAGTTGACTGAGGGAGTGTCATTCTGAGCGTAGTGAAGAATCTCAATAAATATTTATAATGGAGAAATTATTATGTCAAACCAAAACCAAAAACTTTCAACTAAAGAAACAATAATCCAGATTGCAAAATTCGTGGCATTCTCAATGGGTGCAGGAATTATTCAAATTGTGTCATATACAATTATTCACGAACTTACAGATTGCGCACATTGGAAAGCATATCTTCCATCACTTATATTGTCAGTTCTTTATAATTTTACAGTAAATCGTAAATTTACATTTAAATCTGCAACTAATGTACCTGTTGCAATGCTTAAGGTTGCACTTTTCTATTGTGTATTCACACCAGTTTCTCTTTATCTCGGTCAGTTAGCCGAAAATGCAGGTGTAAATAACTACATAGTTGAAGCAGTAACAATGTCTTGTAATCTTGTAACAGAATACCTTTTCTGCCGATTTGTTGTTTATCGTGGTTCAATGAACACAAACAACCTTGCAAAAAAAGACGAAGCAAAAGCAGAAACAAAATAACAAAATGTAGGGGCGATTATCAAATCGCCCGTATTTTTATAACTTTTTTCAAAAAACTCTTGACTTTTACCTAAGGTAAAAATGTAAAATCGTCATTGTAAAGGAGGATTTACTATGAAAATCAAGCAAGTTATGGCCGAAACCGGTCTTACTGACCGTGCAATAAGACTATATATTGAAAACGAACTTGTAAAACCTGAATGTGACGAAAATTACAATGGCAGAAAAAGTATAGAGTTTTCTGAAACTGATGTTGAAAATCTTAAAAATATTGCATTGCTCCGTAAAGCAGATTTCTCAATTCAAGAAATTAAATCCTTGCAAATGGGTGGCGAAAAAGCACAAAATACAATAAAAGAATACATAAACAGAACAAATGAAAAAATTCAGTTTAATAGTGAAATAATAGAAAAAATCGGTACACTTGCAGACGAAGAAAACATCACAATCGAAATTATCTGCGAAAAACTTTCAAGTAATTTAGCAAACGAACAAGTCCCAGCCGAAGATATGGAACTCTCCCCAAAAGAACAGAAAGAAAAAACAAGATTTACTATAATTTCTGTTATTGGTATGGTGTTGTCAGGTGGCGCGATGATTCTCATACTTTTATTGGTAATATTTGGATTTCATTATAAATATACTGAATTTGTTCCTTATGATTTGGATTTCGTTCATAAACTAATTTTATTTCCAATACAGTACTTTTTCTTAATACAATTTGTATTGTGCTTGATTATTTATTTACTTTATAAGAAAAATAAAAAAGTTGGCAAGAAAAAAGACCGAAAAAAAGCGTGGTGTATTTTTATCACTATTTTGTGGTCAGTATCATTGTTGTTTTCTCCGGTTATGTTCTTAATGCATTTTTTGGGATATTGTTCAGCAACGAATAACCCCAATAATTACCTTGAAATAGATGAAGAACATTTACAATACGAATGGGACGAAATTTTTCAAGTGTTTCCATATAAAATGCCTGACTTTGCAAAACAACTTGTATATAATAATGATTCCACAACTAAGTATCATTATGAATATGTTGACGCACTTCTCAATTCTTATAATATGGTTATGTATGCAGAGTGGCAATATGATGATTCTTTAGGATGGCAACTTAATGAAGAGTACGAAAAAGAAAAGCAAAGAGTTTTGAATAAAGATAATATTATTTTTATTTCAAAAAGAGGAGATTGGGAGTTGGTTTATTTTAAAAATATACCAGGAGCCATAGGAGAAACTTATTATTATCTATTCTTTGCCTATAATGATAAAACACAAACGGTAAGATATATTGCTGAGTTTGGGTATAAAGCAGACCCATATCATTTACAATTAGATTGGTAACCAAGCGTGGTCTTTGACCACGCTTTTTCTTTGCAAATCCCAATTCCCACCAAATTTATATGAATTAACTCTTGAATTCCTAGTAATTTTGTAGTATATTATCTTCGTAACGAAAAACAATACTCTAAAAGGGTGTAGATATTATGAAAATCTCAACAAAAGGCAGATATGCACTTCGTCTTATGACAGACCTTGCAATCCATAAAGAAGACGGCTATATCTCAATAAAATCTATTGCAACAAGACAAAACATAAGCGAAAAATATCTTGAACAGATTATCAAAATGCTTTCAAAAGAAAATCTTGTTGAAAGTACTCGCGGTGCACAGGGTGGATATAAACTTACTCGTGAGCCAATCGAATACACAGTAGGAGAAATTTTAAGAGTAACAGAGGGCAGTCTTGCCCCCGTTGCTTGTCTTGAAACTGACGATAACCCTTGCGAAAATTGTATGGACTGTGTAACTCTTGAAATCTGGCAATGTGTACTTGATGCAGTTAATAAAGTTGTTGACTCAATCACACTTCAATACTTGGTTGATAAACAGAAAGAAAAAGGTAACTGCGGATGCTGTTAAAATACGATTTACACGAAGCAGCTCGTTATATGGGCTATAAACACGGTGCAGAGCCAAGTGAAGAAATATGTGAACTTTGTGAAGTTGCATACAATGAACTCTGTAAAGTGATTACACCAAAATATATCTATAAAGAGTATGAATTCACAAGAACAAATGATGGAATTATAATCGACGGAATTGAGTTTAAGAGTACAAAACTATTAAGCCACTTAAAAGACTCAACAAGCATTATTCTTTTTGGTGCAACTATCGGTGTTGGTGCTGATACTCTTGTTCGCAAATATTCTGTAACCGATGCTGCAATGACAAGTATTGTTCATTGTGTAGGCGCATCAATGGTTGAAAATCTTTGCGACCAGGCTTGTGAAGAACTAAAAAATACAATAAAAGGGGAGCACAGACCTCGTTTTAGCCCAGGTTATGGTGGCCTTGATATTTCTTCTCAAGCAGATTTCTTTAAACTATTACCAATGACAAAACAAATGGGAGTAACATTATCAGAAAACTTCTTAATGACTCCCACAAAAACAGTTACGGCATTTATAGGCGTAACGAAGGAATGATTTTATGAATTTTAAAGAACATTTTAACAATTCAATATTGTTTTTTGACGGTGCAATGGGTACCGAACTCCAAAAAAACGGACTTAAAAAGGGCGAGTTACCGGAAAATTTAAATATTCACTCTCCTAAAATCGTGGCAAGGGTGCATAAATCATATTTAGATGCAGGTTGCAACATAATCTCAACTAACACATTCGGTGCGAATTCGCTTAAATTCGATAATGTTAATGAAATTATTACAAAAGCCGTTGAAATCGCAAAAAATGCAATCAAAGAAAGCGAAAAATATGCTTTTGTTGCTCTTGATATAGGTCCACTTGGCAAACTCTTAAAACCGTATGGCGATTTAGAATTCGGAACTGCCTACGACCTTTATAAAGAACAGGTTATAGCAGGTGCAAATGCAGGTGCAGACCTTATTCTCATTGAAACAATGGGGGATTTGTACGAAATCAAATCAGCAGTTCTTGCTGCAAAAGAAAATACAGATTTGCCTGTGCTTGTTTCAATGATTTTTGACGAAAAGGGCATACTTTTAACAGGCGCAGACATTAAAACTGCAGTCATTACTCTTGAGGGTCTTGGCGTTGACGGAATTGGTATGAACTGTGGACTTGGTCCTGACCAGATGCTTGAACTACTTAAAGAAATGAAAAAGTATTCAAGCACACCGATTTTTGTTCAGCCAAATGCAGGGCTCCCTGTAAGTATTAATGGTGTTACAACCTACAATGTAACTCCAGAAGAATTTGCAAGCAAGCAACTTCAAATCCTTAAAAATGGTGCTTGTGCATTGGGTGGTTGTTGTGGTACAACTCCTGAGCATATTAAAGCAATGATTGACCTTTGCAAAAACGAGCAAATCGAGAAAATTAGCAAAAAGCATATTACAGCAGTTACATCATACTCAAAAGCAGTAATCTTTGAAAATAAGCCAATTATCATTGGCGAAAGAATTAACCCCACAGGCAAAAAGATGCTCAAAGAAGCACTGCGTAATAATGATATGGATTATATTTACCGTGAGGGTGTAACCCAAGCGGATGCTGGTGCAGACATTCTTGATGTTAATGTGGGACTTCCTGAAATTGACGAGCCTGAAATGATGCAAAATGCCGTTTTAGGACTTCAAAGTATTCTCAGCACACCATTACAGGTTGACACCTCTGACTCCGTCGCTATGGAAAAAGCACTTAGAATCTATAATGGCAAGCCAATGGTAAATTCCGTTAACGGTAAAGAAAAAGTTATGGATGAGGTATTCCCACTTGTCAAAAAATACGGTGGAGTACTTGTATGCTTGACTCTTGACGAAAACGGAATCCCTGAAACCGTTGAAGGCAGAATTGCAATAGCAAAACGAATTATAGACAAAGCCCAAGAATACGGAATAGCAAAAGAAAATCTTGTGTTTGACCCACTTTGTATGACTGTCAGCACAAATAAAGATAACGCAAAAATCACTTTGGAATGTATTGAAAAACTTACAAACGATTTAGGTGTTAAAACAGTTCTTGGTGTGTCAAATGTGTCATTCGGACTTCCAAATCGTGAACTTCTCAACTCTGCATTTTTCACACTTGCAATGCAAAAAGGATTAAGTGCAGGAATTATCAACCCAAAAAGCAATGCTATGATGAATTCATATTACTCATTCTGTGCATTAAACGGATTAGACGAGAATTTCGAACAGTATATCGCCAATGTTACTGACACAAAAACAGAAGTTAAAGCAATTGATGTTGACCTTAAAACTGCTGTTGTAAAAGGGCTTAAATCTCAAGCAAAAGAGCAAACAAAACTTGAACTTAAAACTAAAACACCAATCGAAATAATTGATGGTATTTTAGTTCCTGCACTTAATGAAGTAGGCAAGGGATTTGAAGAAAATACAATATTCTTACCGTCCCTTTTAATGAGTGCCGAAACTGCAGGCGCAAGTTTTGAAATCATTAAAGAATATATGGTGAGTAGTGGTGCAAAAACTGAAGAAAAGGGCAGAATACTCATAGCAACCGTTGAGGGCGATATTCACGATATAGGTAAAAATATCGTGAAAGTATTGCTCGAAAACTACGGATTTTCAGTAATCGATATGGGTAAAGATATAACCCCTGAAGCCATTGTAGAAAAAGCAGAAAAAGAGAATATTAAACTTGTTGGTCTTTCTGCTTTAATGACTACAACAGTACCGTCAATGGAGAAAACAATTAGTCTTCTCAAAGCAAAAAATCCACAAATTGCCGTTATGGTAGGTGGCGCAGTTCTGACCGAAGATTATGCAAAAACTATTGGTGCAGACTTCTATGGTAAAGATGCTATGGCGTCTGTAAGAATTGCCGAAAAATTCTTTGCAAAATAAGTCAAATTATGGCTATATTATAATTGACAAATTCATACTGCAGTAGTATGATATATATGAATTCACAGTAATTCACTATGAATTGTAATCAACTCACTTTAGGAGAGATGTATATATGAAGGTTTATGCAGATAACGCTGCAACAACAAAAATATCAAAAGTTGCCCTTGATGCTATGATGCCATGCTTCCAAGAAATCTATGGTAACCCATCAAGTTTGCATAGTGTAGGGCAAGATGCTTTCCACGCAGTACGCGATGCTCGTAACACTATTGCCGAGTGCATTAACGCAGACCCTAACGATGTTTATTTTTCATCAGGTGGTAGCGAAAGCGACAACTGGGCAATTAAAGGTGCAGCTTACCTTATGGCTAAAAAGGGTAAGAAACATATTATCAGTTCAAAGTTTGAGCATCACGCAGTTTTACACACACTTAACGCACTCAAAAAAGAGGGCTTTGAAATCACTTTGCTTGATGTTTATGAAAATGGACTTGTGCGTGTTGAAGATGTTAAGAATGCAATCAAAGACGATACAGCACTTGTAACAATTATGTATGCAAATAATGAAATCGGCACAGTTCAGCCAATTCGTGAAATCGGTGCAGTTTGTCGTGAAAAGGGCGTACTCTTCCATACAGACGCTGTTCAGGCAATTGGCCATATTCCTGTTGATGTAAAGGCAGATAATATTGATATGATGTCTTTCTCAGGTCATAAATTCCACGGACCAAAAGGCGTTGGCGGACTTTATTGCAAAAAGGGTATTCGCCTTCCAAATCTTATCGAGGGTGGCGCTCAGGAGAGAAATCGTCGTGCAGGTACTGAAAATGTTCCTGCAATCGTTGGTATGGCAGCAGCCCTTAAAGATGCTTGCGACAATATGGAAGAAAACACCAAGAAGCTTGTTGCAATGCGTGAGCAACTTATTGAAGGTATTCTTAAAATCGATTTAAGCCGAATTAACGGCGACCGCGAGCACAGACTCCCCGGTAATGTAAGCGCTTGCTTTGAAGGCGTTGAGGGCGAATCACTTCTTCTTTACCTTGACTTAATGGGAATCAGCGCATCTTCCGGCTCAGCTTGTACTTCTGGCTCACTTGACCCAAGCCATGTGCTTTTGTCAATTGGACTCCCACACGAAGTTGCACACGGCTCATTAAGACTTAGTCTTTGTGAAGACAACACACCTGAAGAAATGGATTATATTTTAGAAAAACTCCCACCAATTATTGAAAGACTTCGCGATATGTCTCCATTGTGGGAAAAAATACAAAAAGAAAGAGGTTTAGTGTAATGGAATATTCAGAAAAAGTAATGGAACATTTTACAAATCCACATAATGTAGGTAAACTTGACGACGCTGATGGTGTGGGAGAAGTTGGCAACGCAAAATGTGGCGATATTATGAAAATGTATCTCAAAATTGAGAATGATATAATTACAGACGTTAAATTCAATACTTATGGTTGTGCATCTGCAATCGCAACAAGTTCAATTGCAACTGATATGATTAAAGGCCAACCTTTAAGTGAAGCACTTAAGCTTACAAACAAAGCAGTTGTTGAGGCGCTTGACGGACTTCCAGCAGTTAAAATCCACTGCTCAGTTCTTGCAGAACAAGCAATCAAAGCAGCCGTAAAGGATTACTACGATAAAAATGGTATAGAATATAATGCAGACGAATTTAAGTTCGACGAAGACCATCATCACTAAAATTGTTTCTTTTTCCGCAATACTTCGTGGCTTTCGGCTCGCGGTATACCTGATACAGCTTCGCCTTAGCCACATTGTCTTGCGAAAAAATAAATCAATTTTATAATCTGTGGGGGTCGCCCGCGTAGGGACAGACATCCTTGTCTGTCCGCTAAAATGCTTATAAAAGGAGCATTCTCAAAATGACAGTAAAAGAAATGCAAGAAAAAATCTTGCAACTAAAAAAAGAAAAAGATATCTGTATTCTCGCTCATAGTTACGTTGCTCGTGAGATTGTTGAGGTTGCCGACTTCACAGGCGATAGTTTTCAGTTAAGCGTACTTGCAGAGAAAACTAATGCTAAAACTGTAATTATGTGTGGAGTTCGTTTTATGGCTGAAACCGTAAAAATTCTTTCACCTGAAAAAACAGTTTATATTACAAGTCCTGTTGCAGGTTGCCCAATGGCAGAGCAAATGAGTAAAGAATATATTGAGCAAGTAAAAAAAGAGAATCCAGACTATACCGTTGTGGCATATATTAACACAACTGCAGAGCTTAAAACAGTTTGTGATGTTTGTGTAACATCTGCATCAGCAGTAAATGTTGTAAGTAAGCTTCCAAATGATAAAATTCTTTTTATCCCTGATTGTAACTTAGGCGATTTCGTTGCAAAGCAACTTCCTGAAAAAACATTTAAGTTTGTAAATGGTGGTTGCCCAATCCATGGTCAGATTACTGCAGAAGATGTTAAAAAGGCAAGAAAACTCTATCCTGATTCACTTTTGCTCGTTCATCCTGAATGTAAGCCTGAAGTCGTTGAACTTGCTGACTATGTTGGCTCAACAACAGGTATTATGAAATTCGCAAAAGAGAGTAAGCATAAGAATTTCATTATCGGTACAGAAATCAGTATTGCAGAGTCTTTGCAGTATGAGTGCCCCGATAAAAAATTCTACCCACTTTCAAAAGAGCTTATTTGTCCCAATATGAAGGCTACAACCCTTGTTGACCTTTATAACACCGTAATAGATGAGGGTGGCGAAGAGATTATAATGGACGAGCAGACCATTAAAGATGCTAAAAAATGCATTGATATGATGA
>CALCBQ010000137.1 GCA_937897215.1 uncultured Clostridia bacterium
CTTCAACCCAATGGTCGCCAAACCATTGACCGTTGTCCATTTCATTGTAAATGCAGTAAACAAGTTTGTCTTTGTATTCTGAATTTTCCATTTCAGTAACAGTTTTACGAACACGCTCGTTGTATGCATCAAGACTGTCAAACTGATAATACCAAGTGTCATACATATCTTGTGTGTAAATGAATAAGTATTCGCCACTGGCTTCAGTAAAGGTTTCTGCAACCTGATTTACATCGCCGATAGGGTGCTGAAGTCCACCTGCAGGCTTTGTAGCAAGTGTATTAATGCCTATACTTTCAACAATTTCAGCTGTTGGCACATCGTCTTCTGCAATACCATAAAGAAATCCCGATGCTCTGCCTGTAAGTTCAGATTGTTGTGAGAAATCAATGGTAAGAGTAGGTACTTTGATAATCGCAAATCCAATTCCTGCAATAATTACCAAAGATAAAACAGAAATACCAATACCCAATAATATCTTTTTAAGTGTTTTCATAAGTTTTACCACCCATATTAAATATAGGTTGATTTTACCATATTATTTTTCTTTCTTCAATCTTAAAATTGAAGAAACACCCATAACAATCAAAAATATCGCAAAGGCTTTTGAAAGATAGTCTGTGTTTATGTTTTTAAGCAGAAAACTTGAAATAATTGCACCAATAACACCACCGACAATCACAGGTAGAATTTGTTTGTAATCAATCTGCTTTTTTACGGTATAAATTATAGTAGCAAGAACAGCACAGGGGACAAAAAATATTAAATTTATGCCTTGTGCCTGCAATTGTGGTATGTTGGCGAATACAACAAGATAAATAATCAGCACTCCACCACCACCGAAGCCCATAGACCCAATAAGTCCTGAAAGAAATCCTGCAATAATAGGAATAACAGTACTCATTTTATAAACATTCTCACTCCTGCCCAAATCATAAATAACGCGAATATAACAGTCAGTATTTTGTTAGACGTTTTCTTGATTACAAAAGTGCCTAAAATACTGCCAATAAGTCCCGGTATAAGATAAATATAAGTGTCCGAAAAGTTGACATTCCCGTTTATAAGATATATAATTGAACTAATAATTGTAATAGGGAGTATTGTGCCAACAGCGTTGATTTGTGCCGACTTTTGTTCCATTCCAAGTCTTTTGTATAAGGGAACAGTCAACATTCCGCCACCGGCACCCAAGATTATATTTACTGTACCTATTAACATTCCGGCAAGTACCTTTTTTATTAAACCCATTTTAACCTCCGGAGGATTTTTATGAAACCATTCAAATTCAGAAGTGGCATAAGCCCATTAATTTATTTGGTGTTAATAATCTATCACATATCAATAGCTGTATTGTTTTTCTTACCAATTTTTCTTTATGTTGATGCAACTTCAAGAGTAGGTGTATTCCTTCTTATAATAAATGCTCTGTTTCTTTATCCCTTGATTTTCAACACTTATTATGCCCTCCAAGAAGATGAATTATTTGTTTATCAGTGGCCATTTATAAGAAAGAAAATCAAGTATGCTAATATTTTTGAGATTACGGATGCATTACCTGAAGGTATAAAAAAGGTTAAGAAAGTATCGCTTTCAGTACCAAAGTTTTATATTGGATATTATTCTTATGAGTTTGATAAGGATACAAAGAAAGATGTAAAAACAAAGAACTATATTGAAATTTCCCCTAAAGATGTCGATTTATTTATGATTAAAATGGGCGGTAAATTTAAAATGGCTCGTGATTTAGCTGCAAAGCTTGAAGAAGAGCATAAACAGAAAAATGCCGAGCATTTAAGAAAAAAGAGTATTGCAGATAAAATCAGAAAAGAAAAAGAGGAAGAAAACAAACCAGTTGATATTGTTGTAACTCCTGTTAAAAAGAATAAAGCCAAGGTTAAAATTGAAGAAACCGATGAATAACGAGGTGGTTAAATGTTAGGAATAATTTTTGCCATTGTAATAGCTGTGTGTGGATTTAGTTTTCCTGCCTTTTTAATTGAAGCGATAAGAGAAGATGATGTAGAAACAGCAAAAACAGCTAAAATATTTGCGTGTATAACTTTTGGCGTTTTAGTATTATGCATAGGATTTTTAATTGTGCTTTCTAGTTAGTTAAAACCTGCTTAGCAATTCTGCTAAGCGGGTTTTTATATACATATGTCAATAGAAAAATTCCCTCTACACGTGAATTTTATTCTCTTATAATGTTATTGTAAAATCCAATAATTCACGCTATTATTATGTTGTAGCTACAAGAAATATTTTGAGGTGATTTTATGACAATCTATTTTGGCGAGAATGTTAAAAGACTTCGCAAAGAAAAAGAACTTACCCAAGAAACTCTTGCAGATTTTTTAGGCGTATCATTCCAGACCATCAGCAAATGGGAAAGGGGAGAAAACTACCCTGATATTACAATGCTTCCCACAATTGCATCATTTTTCAATGTAACAATCGACGATTTGTTAGGTGTAAATAAATCTCTTGAAAAACAGAAAATAAATGAATATCTTAAACTTTATGATGATATGAAGTTGAAAGATTTATCTTTAACTTATAAAAAGTTTCAAAAAGCAGTTAAGGAATTTCCTAATGATTATCGCATTTTGATTCGATATATGGAACTTTTGTATGAAGTTAAAGGTTTTGGACAAGGTGAATATAAAGATATTTCAAAAGAGATTGACTCTATTTATGAAAAGATACAGAGTCATTGTACAGATGATAATATAAGAATACGTTCAAAAGTAATTATGATTTCTCATTTAGTGACATTATACCAATGCGTTCCAAACGAAAAAGGTAAATACCGTGTATATAAAGAGTATCTTAATCAAGCAGAAGAAATAGTAAGTACTTTGCCTTCAATTAATGATACAAAAGAATTAATGCTGATGAGTTTGGCATTTGATACAGAAAACTATAATACAACGCATAGAAATGCTCTTGAAGAATTGTTGTTTATAATGCAAGATACATTATTGGGGTATAGCTATAATTATAAACCTGAAAAGAGACTTGAGATTTTAAATCATGTACAAGGATTGATTAATTTAATATTTGATGATGGAAACTATGGTAAAAATTGTGTTAACAGACTTTATAATTACGGACATATAGGCTATTTGTATCATCAAATCGGCGACGATGGAAATGCCTTGAAATATCTAAAAATTACTGCTGAATATGCAAAGGAACTTGATGAAAATCCCGATATTTCAGAAAAAGTAATGAGACATTATAATTTTGGACCTGTATATAGAGAAACTAATTTATCTCAATTTATGAAATTTGTAATGACCGAACATTACCCATTATCTGACGATTTCAAATCAAAACCCGAATTCCAAGAAATAATTAAAATTTTAGAATAATACAGAGTGAGTTTCTTACACTGAAAACAAAAAAGAGATTGTGCGAACAATCTCTTTTTTATGTCTATTTACTTTTTCACAGTTTTCAAATGCAATTCTTTAAGTCCGTCAACTTCGTCGCATATTTCCTTAAGATTACAGGTTGAACAATCAAACATAACATTGTCAAAAATATGATTTAACGCTGATGTTGTCTGACTGATTTTCTTTGCAACAGAGTTGAGTTTTTCAAAATCATCAAAATCAGTTACAAAGTAGATTTCAGCACTTTTTACATATGAAAATTTAAGATATTCTTGTAAAAGTGTGTTTCCGTAATCCGCAAATGTAACACCTGATTTTACAGTTTTTTTGCTGACTCTTATTTGCTCTCTCATATTAAGTGCAGATGCCCTTGTCATAAATCCATCAACAGATAAGTGGTATCTTAACGCTTCTAATTCTTTGATTTTATTGAATGTGTCTTGCTCATTCTCAAAATCTTCAACTTGAATAAAAACAAATTTGCCAAAAGGGGAGTCAGCCTTGATTTCGTTAAGGTCATTGCCAAGTAAATACACTGAATTTGAAAATTTAATATCACTTGACACTGCAAGACTACTCACACAAGGTTTATTGTTTCCACCAAGTTCAAATGCTGTATCTGATAAGAAAATTACAGAGTTTTTATTACTGACATTCAACGAAATATCACTTAAAACTGCTTTTGCATTATTCAAACTGCTTTTAATTTCATTGATAAGGTTATTATATAATCTCATTATAATTTCTTATCTCTTTTCATTTTGTCATAGTGTTTCTGCAACCAATCATAAACAACTTTTACAAGCTTCATATCAAGATTAAACCAATAAATTGCAAAAGTTATAAGAAAAAATGCAAGAACAACACCAAGAATTATAAATAATACTTCCATATCAGTTCTCCTTTGCAAGTCCCTTTTGACGTGCATATTCTGCAGCGCCTAAAGCACCCATAAGCTGAGGGTCAGTCTTTAACTCAACAACATTAATTTTAAGTACTTTTTCAATAGCCTTTTTAAGACCATCATTTTTAGCACAACCACCAGTAAGAGTGATGCTGTCAACTGCACCTGCTTTTTTAGCCATAACAAAACAACGCTTTGCAACTGCTAATTGAATACCTGCTGCGATTTCATCCATAGGCTTGCCTTCGCCAACAAGAGAAATAACTTCACTCTCCGCAAAAACTGTGCATTGTGCAGTAATTGGAATAGTATTTTTAGCATTAAGTGAAAGTTTTGAAAACTCAGGCAATGTCATTTCAAAAGCATTAGCCATAGCCTCATAGAATCGACCGGTACCTGCAGCACATTTGTCATTCATAGCAAAGTTTTTAACTGTACCGTCTGTATCGATTGAAATGCCCTTAACGTCTTGACCACCAATATCAATAATTGCCTTAACTTCAGGGTTTGTAACGTGAACACCCATAGCATGACAACTGATTTCTGAAATGTTTTCGTCAGCAAAAGGAACTTTATTACGACCATAACCAGTACCGATAAGATATGAAAGTTCTTTTGCAGAATTTAAACCGTCAACTTGTGCTACTGCATCATTAAGCGCAATTTCAGCACTCTGAACAGGGTTAATTTTACTTCTATTTGTAACGTTAGCAACCATATTGCCATTTTCATCAAGAATTACGCATTTTGTATATGTTGAACCAACGTCGCATCCACCAAAATATTTCATAGTTTAATCTCTCCTTTATATTACCAAGCTAAATCGTCTTCAAAATCTACAAGAGATGGGTCAACTGGCTCTTCTTGTAAAACGGTTTGCATATATTTGTTAATCTGGTCGCGCATTTCGCGACGTGAAATTGTACGTGGGTCCATAAGGTCTTGCTTAACCCAGATGAAGTTTACATTTCTTTCTCTTGCTTGGTCATCAAATATACCTGTAAGACCGTCCATACCCTTACAAGAAATCTGGTCATACATAATTACTGTATCGGCATTATATTCGTCAACAATTCTCCAAAGCTCATCAACAACGTTTTGGTAACCACCTTTGGTGTGCTTTCTCATAATTGAACGCTGATAAGTTTTTGCAAGGTCTTTAAGTGCCTGCTCTTTATCATCAGTGTTGATTGGAAGATATGAAATCATAGTTTCCATATCCATAACAACATTTACGCCCCAACAATTTTCAAGCCAGTTTGCAAGGCTTGTGTAATAGTTTGCAGGGCAGGACCAAACAACTGCTCTATGACGCATTTCTTTTGACACAGGAGTTTTCTTTTCATACGCCTTCATCATTATCTTGTTAACTTTTTTGTCAACCTTAAGGAATTTCTCATTTGAGCCACCTGAAAGGTTGAAATAGAAAATTCTGTAAAGCCAGAAACAAGCACCTGTCATCTGTGGGTAATCAGTTCTGTTAATATCCCACTTTTGAAGTTCATATTCAAGTTGTTCATTATACATTTTCATTCCATTGAAAAATGCGTCCCAATCAAACTTTTCGCCGGTTTGTTTTTCAATGAATTCGATAAGAGACTTAATTTCGTCAACACCATATTCCTGAACATCTTCTCCGTTATAGCGAAGTGGAACACCAAAACAATGTGTAGGTAACTGAAGTCGTCTGTCAAGGAAAGATGAGTTCATAATTGAACCATCACAAGGCATATTTGTACCAATCATACAACAACCCATTTTTGGGTAGTCGTCTTCAATTGCAACACCTGCTTCAGCACTTGGGAGAGGACAAACGTCAGCCGGAACACCG
>CALCBQ010000138.1 GCA_937897215.1 uncultured Clostridia bacterium
GAACTATATGCTTCCTCTTAAAGAATCAGGCGTAGTTTGGGGATTTGATTTACAATATATGTTCACAGGTCAGCTTAACCGACACCCAAGAGAAGCTATGAACTTCACAGACAAAAAGCGTAGCGACTACACCGAATTCTACAAAGAATTGCTTGATAACTATTAATAACAAAAAAACAGGACGAGATTTCACTTTGAATCTCGCCCTGTTTTTTTGAATGTAAATTCAAGTTTGTCAAACTCTTTTTGAATAAACACACCCGCAGTAGTCCTGCCTGTAAAGGTTAAACACTTTACTTAATTCTATTGACCTTTTATAGCCCTCTTTTTTCTTGAAATCTGACGGCAACCATTGAGCATTATATTCTTTTGCCAACTCATTACCGATTTCATTGATTTTCTGTGAGTCTTTAAGTGGACTAATTGTAAGTGTTGTTGTAAAGTAATCAAAACCGTTTCGTTTTGTTTCTTGTACTGTTTTTTCAAGGCGTAAATAATAACACTTGAAACAGCGCTCGCCACATTCGCGACAATCCTCTAGTCCTTTTGCCATTTCATAAAACTTTTCGCTTTCAAAATCACAATCAAGCATTTTTACAGGATATTTTGTATCCATTTCGTTGATTAATCTTTTCTGCTCTGCTTTACGTTTTTCATATTCAGCTTCAGGGTAAATATTAGGATTATAGTAAAGCACGGTAATATTAAAATACTGTGATAGATACTCAATGCAATAGCTACTGCAAGGGGCACAACAAGAGTGGAGAAGAAGTGATGGCACTTTATCCCCTAAATTTTCAATAATTTTATCCAGTTGTTTTTGATAGTTCGTTTTTTGCATAACATCACCACAAATGATAACGGCGGGAGCAAGCCCCCGCCCTACAATCATTCTTCGTTTCGTTTTTCACGGCGTTCACGCCAAGTGAGGTTTTCTTCATCTTCTTCCTTTTTCTCTATTGGAAGAATTTCAACTTTAACTTTACCTATTCTGCGTTCTTCAACATTAAGCACTGTAAACTTAACGTTTTCAAACTGAACTTCATTCATCTGCCCATCTTCTGGCAAGAAACCAAGCACACTGATAATGTAACCACCAATTGTGTCATAATCGCCTTCTGGGAATTTTTTACCTGTATGCTCTTCAACTTCTTCAATATCGGTAATACCCTCTACCTCAAAAGTTGTATCATTGATAATTGAAATTTCCTCATCTTCCTGGTCGTATTCGTCCTGAATATTACCAACGATAGACTCAAGCAAATCTTCAAGAGTTACAATACCTGCTGTACCACCATATTCATCAACAACAACTGCCATCTGAACTCTTTTTTCTGTCATTTCAGTAAAAAGTTCGCCACAGCGCTTTGTTTCCGGCACATAGTATGCGGGACGCATCATATCTTTAACTGTTTTTGTTTTTGGAAGATTTGTACCGACATATTTAAGAAAGTCTTTAATATAAACAATACCAATAATATTGTCGGGGTCTTCTTTGAAAACAGGAATTCTTGAAAACCCATTCTCAATTGAAAGTTTAACTGCTTCTGCTAATGGTTCCTCTTCATCAATGCACACCATATCTGTACGATGAGTCATTATATCGGCAACATCAATATCGTCAAACTCAAAAATGTTGTTAATCATTTCAATTTGAGTGTCTTCAATAACGCCCTTTTCGCCACCAACATCAACCATCATTCTGATTTCTTCTTCAGTAACAACTTCTTCGTCAGCATGTGGGTCAATACCAATAAGTCTTAATACTGTATTGGTTGA
Organism: uncultured Clostridia bacterium; assembly: GCA_937897215.1. Taxonomy (GTDB): domain Bacteria; phylum Bacillota; class Clostridia; order Oscillospirales; family Acutalibacteraceae; genus Fimenecus. The sequence goes on from CALCBQ010000138.1 coordinate 1,780, forward strand.
AAATGCAAGAAATCTAACAATTGGTTTTGTAACCTTTGCAACGAAAACAAGAACTGGTGCTGCCATAAACGCCATTTTTTCCGGCTTATTCATAGCAATTTTTTTCGGTACAAGTTCGCCTAACACAAGTGAAAAATATGACATAATAAGTGTAATTACAACTGTTGAAAATCCACTTATAATACCAATCGGAATTACATTCACAACAGCAGTTTTGCCGATTGCACTTGCAAGCATTTCTGCAAAAGATTGTGCCGCAGTAGCAGATGTTAAGAAACCTGCCAAAGTAACGCCAATCTGGATTGTTGACAAGAATGAACTTGTATTTTCGGTTAATTTTTTAATTTGCTTTGCTTTTTTATTACCCTGCTCTGCCAACTTGTCAATTTTATTGTCATTAAGGGTAACAATTGCCATTTCTGACATTGAGAAGAATGCATTGACAAAAATCAATGCGAAAAGAGTTACTATTTTAATAATAATACTCCCAGGGTCCGTGCCCATAGACCAAAACCGTCCTTATAAAAAATATAGAGATATTTACAAAATATCATTATGTATTGTATAACAAAATATACCTTTTGTCAAATACCATCTGCTTAGCAGATTTCATCTGAGTAAAACGAAGATTTCACCACAAAGTGATTTCATCTGTCGAAGACAGATTTCATTCAATAACTGTGTTTATAAATGAAATCATCCTACGGATGATGAAATCGAATAAATTCGATGAAATCTTTTAATAAATTAAAAGATGAAATCCAATCCGCTTAATAACGGATTGGATGTTTTTATAACAATATCGGTTGTGGTTGTTTGTCGGTTGCTAATACTTCGCGGACAGTATCGGGAATATAATCAAAATCCGCCACAATTGAATTTGGTTTGTTTATGAAATCGTCTTGTCGCATTGGCACAAAGTAAATATTTTTACTATTCATAAGTGTTCCTATGTTCCTTGCCGATGTACCAAGAGCGTCATTCGTTGAAACTGCGATTATTACGGGACGCTGATTTCTTAAATGTGCCTTTGTTGCAAGGGTAACTGAAGTATCGCTAATCCCGTTTGCAAGTTTACCGAGAGTGTTACCTGTGCAAGGTGCAATTACCAACACATCAAGCAACTCTTTTGGGCCTATGGGTTCTGCGCCACTGATTGTATATATAATCTTTTCGTTGCAAATCCTCTCAATTTCTTCGTTGAAATCGCGGGATTTACCGAATCGTGTATCTGTTGTATATGCAGTATGGGACATTATAGGGATAACCCTATACCCCTCACTTACAAGTTTTTTAATTTGTGGGATTACTTTTTTAAAGGTGCAAAACGAACCGCACAAAGCGAATCCCACAGTTTGTTTTTGCATACTATTCCTCCTTTTATATAGTAACAACTCTTAATTCTTCGTTGTTGCTTACAAGTATTCTTGAATTTTCTTACCTATTATCTCCCCTGCGGTTTTTGGAGTATATTTACCGGGCAGACCAAATGCTTTTATGACTTCTACACCATTTTTTCGCATTAGTTCAAAATCCATTCCGTAAGGAGCAGATGCAAGTTCAATAACCTTGCATTTTTCATTTATGTTCTTGGCTATTTCCTCTGTGAAAATCCCAGATGGTACAGTATTTATAATAATATCAAACCTATGGGCAAGGGAAGAAAGTGTTGTTATTGGATATGCTTTGCACCCCTTTATATTTGCATCTTCACGCTGTGAATTATTTCGTGCAAAAACAGTAACATTACAAGAAAGTGATGACAGAAGGCTTGCGGTTTCTTTTGCTACTCTGCCGTAACCTGTAACCGCATATTCTCCCATAGGAAGTGCAAAATCAATATGCTCAAGAATTATTTTAAGAGTGCCGAATGCAGTTAAAACCGCATTTTTCTCAATAAATGCTTCATCGTAGTAGTCCACAAAAGGAATATCGGTTTCACGAAGACGAGAAAGCAAATCGTCTTTGATTATTCCGCCGAACACAAGATTGTCTTTACCTAAAAATGAAAGCAGACGGTCAACAGAAATCTCTTTTTTAGAAAATGGCATATTTACGGTTTTTCCGTTTCGTGTTGCAGGTAATGGCAGTATTACCACCGCATTTTCATCAATCATACTTTTAAGTTTATCTGCATCGTCATCCCAATCAAAAAGTCCGTAAGACGACACCTCAAGCCCTTGCCCTTGCAAGTATTCTTTAAGATATTTCTGCCGTTTATCGCCACCGACAATTACAATATTTCTGTTTTTCATATACACTTCTCCCTTCCCTTACAATATTAGAATATGTTTTTTGAGAAAAATAGTGATTAAGTGTTTAATTTTTTTGCAAACTGTATTATAATGTACTGTGGTGATAAAAATGAGTGAAATTTCTAAAGTATTGAATTCTGTAAAAGTTATACATTTTATCGGTATCGGTGGTAGCGGTATGTGTCCACTTGCCGAAATTCTTCACAGCAAGGGCTACACTTTACAAGGGTCTGACAACAACGAAAGTTCAATTGTTGACCGTATTCGTAAAATGGGCATTAAGGTTATGATGGGACAGCGTGCCGAAAATATTGAGGGTGCAGAGATGGTTGTGTATTCTGCCGCCATTTCAAAAGAAAACCCTGAACTTAAAGCAGCGCTAGAGAGTGGTATTCCTACATTCCAGCGTGCCGAGTTGTTAGGCGAAGTTTCTCGTCAGTTTGCAAACTGTATCGGTGTTTGTGGCACTCACGGAAAAACAACTGTAACTTCACTTACAGTACAGACAATGATTGAGGCAGGGCTTGACCCATCTGCAGTTATCGGCGGTAAATTACCACTTACAAACTCTTATGGTCGAGTTGGCAACACTGAAACTATTGTTATGGAATCTTGTGAATATCAGGATACATTCCTTAAAATGAGTCCTGATGTTGCAGTTATTCTCAATATTGACGAAGACCACCTTGAATATTTCAAGACAATGGAAAATCTTATTTTAAGTTTCACAAAATTTGCTTCTTCTGCTACAAAAGCAATCATTTATAACGGCGACGATGAAAATACCCTTAAAGCCATAAAAGACATTAAGGGTAAAGAGATGATTTCATTCGGTTTTGACAGTAAAAATGATTATTATGCAAAAAATGTAGAAGAATACAAAGGTGCATTCACAAAGTTTGATGTAATGTATAAAGGCGAAAAGCTGGGTAGTGTTGAACTTTCAATACCTGGTATTCACAATGTGCTCAACGCACTTGCTGCTATTGCATCTGCAATTTATTCAGGTGCAAAGTTCGAGGACTGCATTAAAGGGTTACAAGAATTCAAGGGTGCAGGTCGTCGTTTTGAAGACCTTGGCACATATAACGGAATCGATTTTGTTGATGACTACGCCCACCACCCTGCTGAACTTAAGGTTACACTTGAAGCAGCAATGAAAATGGGCTACAACACAGTTTGGGCAGTATTCCAGCCATTCACTTATTCAAGAACTGCTATGCACTTTGACGAATTTGTTGATGTGCTTAAAATCCCTGACCGTTGTGTTATGACAGAAATTATGGGCTCACGCGAAGTTAACACTTATGATATTTATACTTCACAGTTAGCTGAAAAAATCCCAAACTCTGTTTGGTTTAATACACAAGAAGAAGTTGCAGATTATGTTGTGAAAAATGCAAAGGCAGGCGACCTTGTGCTTACAATGGGTTGTGGCGACATTTATAAATCTGCATTTATGATGATTGAGAGACTTAAAAATGGTACAGTTTAATAATAGTTGGGATATCCTTTTAAAAGACGAATTCAAAAAACCTTATTATCTCAATTTGAGAAAATTTCTGGTACAAGAATACAAAACGCAAACCATATATCCCCATATGAACAACATCTTTAATGCACTTAAATATACAGATTACAAAGATGTTAAAGTTGTGATTTTAGGGCAGGACCCATATCATCAACCAAATCAGGCGCACGGGCTTTGTTTTTCTGTGATTAAAGGTGTTAAAGCGCCTCCGTCTTTACAGAATATGTATAAAGAAATCCACGCGGAGTACGGCTACCCAATACCTGACCATGGGGAGCTTACATATTGGGCAGAGCAAGGCGTGTTGATGATGAACACAGTTTTGACGGTTAGAGAAAGTCAGCCGAATTCACACAAGGGAATGGGTTGGGAAATCTTTACCGATAATGTGATTTCGCTTCTTAATCTTCGCCCTGAACCAATGGTATTTTTACTTTGGGGTGCAAATGCAAGAGCGAAGAAAAAGATTATTACAAATCCTAATCATTTAGTATTAGAATCAGCACACCCAAGTCCACTTTCAGCATATAACGGATTTTTTGGCAACGGTCATTTCAAAAAAGCAAACGAATTCTTAAAATCTAAAGGTATGACAGAAATTGATTGGCAAATTAAGTAAAGGTGGATAATATCCACCTTTTTGTTTTGTAAATTTGAGTTTGTCGAACTCAATTCGGAATTCGTAATTCCCCCCTCAGTCGCTTCGCGACAGCTCCGTTACTCGCCTGCCGGCTCAGACAGTGCTTCTGCTCCGCAGAGGTGTCCACAGGACACCCGCACCCCTCAAGGGGGGAGCCCAATTTTCGCCTTCCCCCTACGAGGGGAAGGTGGCAAAACGAAGTTTTGACGGAAGGGGGGCAAAGAGCCCGACAAACTCCAATTTGTCGAAATGTTTATTTTACAAATCATCCGCGTCCTGTACAGGTACATCAAAACCATCGGGATTTCCTGTATAACTTCCATTTGTGTCAAACTGACCGTCAGAGTCATACGGACTCCATATTTCTGAGATTTCTTCGCTTAACTTTTCAATTTTCTTGCGATTTTTTGCTAATTTTTCAGCTTTGTTCTTTTTAAAAAACATTTTTTACACCTCCTTGAGTTATTTTTCCCCGATATGCTCATAAAATAAAAAAGAAAAGAAAAATATTAAAGAAAAATGTTGACTTTTCATTTCGATTTGGTTATAATGAACAAGAATAGAGGTGTAATACCCGAATTTTCACGCGAAAGGATTAGATTAATTATGAAAAAGACTATTTCAATAGTTGTTGCATTGGCAATGGTATTCGTTATGAGTTTCTCAGCTTTTGCAACAGGCGAAGGCGAAGACCTTGCTCCAGTTAAACCAACAGACCCAACAGAACTTGGCGTTTATTATGCAGAACTTCTTAATGCAGAAGATTCAGACCCTGCAGTAGTTGCACAGATGATTCTTGACGACTTGATTGTAGGCGAAGGCGATGAAGGTGTTTATACAGTAGAAGACCTTCCTACAGTATTAGCAGCTTTTGCTGAAAACTCAACAGATGTAGATAAACTTGTTGCAGCAGCAGAGCAGATTACAGCAGGTCTTGAAAGCATGGGTGTTGTTCTTCCTGACCTTGATGATATTCTTCCACCATCAGGTGAAGGCGACGAAGGTAACGAAGGCGGCGAGGATTTGCTTCCTGATGATAATGAAGAACCAGGTAGCACAGACGACTTCCTTAACACAATTCTCGGCATTCTCGGTTCAATCGGCGATATGATTTTCGGCGGTGGCGAGGAAACACCAAACGAGCCATCAGATGGCGACGACGCTTTCCCTGACGATAATGCAAATCCTGATGATGGCGACGACTTAATTTCTGACACAGGCGATACAACTGTTCTTTCAGTAGCAGCAGTAGCACTTGTAGCAGGCGCAGCACTTGCTCTTACAAGAAAAAAGAGTGAAGACGCTGAATAAGTCTTTTACATAATTTCATAATTTGATATTTAACGGAAGTCCGTCTGGACTTCCGTTTTTTAATTTTTATATTAGTTTCACAAATTGGAGTTTGTCTAACAGAATGCAAAGCGCAAAATGCAAAGCGCAAAGTGTAGGGTCTGCGACGCAGATTTATAATTCGCTCCCTCTTTGAGGGAGCTGTCGAGCGATAGCGAGACTGAGGGAGTAATATGTGTAATTGTAAAACTCCCTCCGTCAAAATCTTCGATTTTGCCACCTCCCTCAACGAGGGAGGGTAATAGGTTGTGTCTATGCAAAGAGCCCGACAAACTCAAATTTGTTACACAAAGTTCCTTAGAACGACATTTTTTGTTTAGTTTCTTTTGATTCTTGCCAAATTTTGTAACAAAGTGCACAAATGGTTGTAATGAAATTTGTTATTGATTTGAACATTTTGTGCAAATTTTACTTGAAAATACAATTTTTAAGTGGTAGAATATATCTGTATAAGTAGAATTATGATTTGTTGAAAAATATGTGAGGTGAAAAGCGTGATGGAAGTTCAGAATAACAACTATGAGGCGCAAGTGCCTGTGTATTTGTTCCATCAGGGTAACAATGCACGCGCTTATGAATATATGGGTGCGCATCGTGTTGATGATGAAACAGTTGTTTTCAGAACATGGGCACCAAATGCAGTATCTGTCAGTGTCAGCGGTGATTTCAATAACTGGAATGATGAGGCAAATAAGGCAGAGCGTATTACTGCAGGTGGTATTTGGGAAGTTTATGTTAAAAATGTAAAGGTTTATGACTCATATAAATTCTGTATTGTAACAGGGGACGGCAGAAAGCTTATGAAGAGCGACCCTTATGGTTACCATATGGAAACACGACCCGACAATGCCACAAAATATTACGAGTTAGGCGGTTATAAATGGACTGACGCTAAATGGGAAAAAGCGAAGCGTGAAAAAGCCCAGTATGATAAGCCTGTTAATATTTATGAAGTGCATTTTGGCTCTTGGAAGCAATATGAAGATGGCAACTTCTATTCATATCGAAAAATGGCTGAAGAGTTAATCCCTTACGTCAAAGAAATGGGCTACACTCACATTGAATTTATGCCACTTACAGAGTATCCGTTTGACGGCTCGTGGGGTTATCAGGTTACAGGTTATTTTGCTGCAACTTCTCGTTATGGCACACCTGACGATTTAATGTATCTTGTTGATATGTGCCACAAAAACGGCATCGGCGTAATTCTTGACTGGGTACCTGCTCATTTTCCAAAAGATGCAAACGGTCTTTATGAATTTGACGGCACACCTTGTTATGAGTATGCAGATGTGCGAAAAGGCGAGCATCTTGAATGGGGTACAAAGGTATTCGACTTCGGCAGAAATGAAGTTCAGTCATTTCTTATTTCAAGTGCTATGTTCTGGCTTGATAAATACCATATTGACGGACTTCGTGTTGACGCAGTTGCTTCTATGCTTTACCTTGATTACGGTCGTGATGACGGTCATTGGATTGCTAATAAAGACGGTGGCAACGAAAATCTTGAAACAATTGAATTCCTTAATAAGTTAAGTATGAATGTTTTCCGTGATTATCACGGTAGTTTACTTATAGCAGAGGAAAGTACGGCGTGGCCAATGGTTACAAAACCTGTTTATATGGGTGGTCTTGGTTTCAACTATAAGTGGAATATGGGTTGGATGAACGACATTCTTCGTTACTTTTCAATGGACCCACTTTACAGAAAAGGCAATCACGGTTGTATTACATTCTCATTCTTCTACGCTTTTTCAGAGAACTTTATCTTACCGATTTCTCACGACGAGGTTGTGCACGGTAAATGTTCACTTATAAATAAAATGCCCGGTACTTATGAAGAAAAGTTTGCAGGGGTAAGAGCCTTTATGGGTTATATGATGGCTCATCCAGGCAAAAAACTTATGTTTATGGGTAGTGAATTTGGTCAGTTTATTGAGTGGAATTATAAGCAAGGGCTTGATTGGTTGCTTCTCGACTATGATGCACACAAACAGTTGCAGACATACACAAAAGAGCTTAACCATTTCTACAAAGCAAATGCACCACTTTGGCAGGTTGACCATTCGTGGGAAGGATTTTCCTGGATTTCTGCTGACGACAATGACAATTCAGTAATCTCATTCCGTAGAATTGATGAAAAGGGTAAAGAAATTATTGCAGTTTGCAACTTTACTCCTGTTGCTCGTGATAATTACAAAATCGGTGTTCCTTATAAGAGTAACTACAAAATCGTATTTAATTCTGATGATATTAAATACGGTGGCACAGGAAAAACACAACCTGAAAAAATTAAATGGCAAAAAGAGGCTATGCACGGGTTCACACAAAGTATTTCTCTCGATTTACCACCAATGTCAACAATCTATCTTCAGAAAACAAGATAGAATAATATAATAAATTCGCATCCAAATAAGGAGGAAAACATATGGCAAGAAAACAAGAATGTATTGCAATGCTTCTTGCAGGCGGTCAGGGAAGCCGCCTTGGAATTCTCACAAAGAACATTGCAAAACCTGCTGTACCATACGGAGGTAAATACAGAATTATCGACTTCCCACTCTCAAACTGTGTAAACTCAGGTATTTCTACCGTTGGTGTTCTTACACAGTATCAACCACTTGAACTTAATGACTACATAGGCAACGGTCAGGCTTGGGATTTGGACCGTGCAAACGGCGGTGTGCACATTCTTTCACCTTATCAGCAGATTAAGGGTACAGAATGGTACAAAGGCACTGCAAACGCTATTTACCAGAATATTAATTTCATTGACCGTTATGACCCTGAATACGTTGTAATTCTTTCAGGCGACCATATCTATAAAATGGATTACAACAAGATGCTTGAATATCATAAAGAAAAGGGCGCTGCTTGTACAATCGCAATGCTTGAAGTAAGTTGGGAAGAAGCAAGCCGTTTCGGTCTTATGATTTTAAATGATGATAACTCAATCAGTGAGTTTGAAGAAAAGCCAAAGAATCCAAGAAGTAACAAGGCATCAATGGGTGTTTATGTGTTTACTTGGAGCAAACTTCGTCAGTATCTTATTGATGATGAAAATGACCCAAATTCAAGCAACGACTTCGGTAAAAACGTTATTCCAAAAATGCACGCAGACGGCGAAAAGATGTTTGCATACCTTTTTGACGGTTACTGGAAAGACGTTGGTACAATTGATAGCTTATGGGAAGCAAACCTTGACCTTCTTAATCCTAAAGTAGACCTTGACTTGTCAGACACAAGCTGGAGAATTTATGCAAAAACTCCATCAAGCCCACCACACTATATTTCTGCAGATGCAAAAGTGCAGAATTCAATGATTTCAGAGGGCTCTCGTGTTTACGGCGACGTTGACTACTCAATTCTTTTCAACGATGTTGTTATTGAAGAGGGTGCAGAGGTTAAATATTCAATCGTAATGCCTGGCACAGTTGTTAAAAAAGGCGCAGTTGTTCAATATTCAATGGTTGCAGAAAATGCAGTTATTGAGGCAGGCGCAGTTGTTGGCGCAAGCCCTGAAGAAATGGCAAATTGTGATGACTGGGGCGTTGCAGTAGTTGGCGCAGGCGTTACTGTTCACGAAGGCGCATTTGTTGCACCTAAAGCAATGGTAGATGAAGATGTAGTAAAGGGGGATAACTAAGATGACAGGTAAGAATATAGTAGGTATTGTATTTTCAAACGCTTATGACGAATGCATTGGCGAACTTACAGGTATTCGTACAATGGGTTCAGTGCCTTTTGCAGCTCGTTATCGTCTTATCGACTTTACTCTTTCAAATGTGGTTAATGCAGGTATTGAAAAAGTTGGTGTTCTCACAAAGAGCAACTATCAATCCCTTATGGACCATGTAGGTACAGGTAAACCTTGGGATTTATCACGTAAAAATGACGGTCTTTTCATTCTTCCTCCATTCTCAACAAATGAAGCAGGTGGAAATGCAGACAAACTCGCATCTCTTAAAGGTATTATGGGATTTATCAGCCGTTCAAATGAAGAATATGTTCTTCTTTCAGACTGCAACACAGTTCTTAACCTTGATATTGATACACTTACAGATTACCACACAGCAAAAAATGCTGATATGACAATCGTTTACAAGAACGGTAAAAAACCAAATCTTACAGATGTAGTAGTGCTTGATATGAATGCAGAGGGTAAGGCAGAAAAGATTTCAATTTCTCCTGTAACTGAAGATAATGTGAACTATTCACTTAATGTTATCTTTATGAAGAAAGCACTTCTTGAAAGACTTATAAATGATGCTATCAGCCTTAACTACAAAGATTTTGAAGCAGATATTATCCAAGGCAATGTTGATAAACTCAACATTTACGGCTACGAAGTAACAGGTTATGCTGCAACAATCGAGTCAATGGAAAGCTATTTCAAAACAAATATGGAACTTCTCAGCATGGCTAATTGCGACGACCTTTTCAATGCGGACAGACCAATTTATACAAAGGTTCGCGATGATATGCCTGCAATTTACGGTCTTGGCTCAGATGTTAAGAATTCACTTGTAGCTGATGGTTGTATTATTGAAGGCACAGTTGAAAACTCAATCCTTTTCAGAGGTGTTCGAGTTGAAAAAGGTGCAGTAGTTAAGAATTCAATCGTTATGCAGGATTGCTTTGTAGCACAAAATGCATCTCTTAACTGTGTAGTTGCAGATAAGAGCGTTGTTGTTACACCAAACAAGACTCTTTCAGGCGCAGAGAATTATCCTGTATATATCGGTAAGGAAATAGTAATATAAATGCAGTCTTTTTGCGAAATTTCACTTTTTCACCCTTGACTTACACTCGTAAGCCTGCGGTCTCAAAAGCAAAATTTCATCAAAAATCCAAGCATTTCTAATAAGATTTGTAGGGCGGGGGCTTGCTCCCACCGAATCAAGTTTTTTTGAAAGGAAAAGTATATGAAAGTTTTATATGTTGCAAGTGAGGCACTTCCATTCAAAGCCAGTGGTGGTCTTGGCGATGTGGCAGGTAGTTTGCCACAAGCACTTCGCAAAAGACTTATTGGCGCAAGAGTTGTAATGCCTTTATATGACACAATCAGTCAGGAACTTAAAGATACAATGAAATTTGTAACAAGCATTTCTGTTCCTGTTGCATGGAGAAGACAGTATTGTGGCGTTTTTGAAGCAAAAGCAGGTGGCGTAATTTACTATCTTCTCGATAATCAGTATTATTTCAAGCGTGATGGTCTTTACGGCTATTATGATGATGCAGAGCGCTTTGCATTCTTTGCTCGTGCAGTTCTTGAAATTATTCCTCATATTGATTTCAAACCTGATATTATTCATTGTAACGACTGGCAGTCAGCATTGACACCTGTTTATTACAACACGCTTTATGCAACTCGTCCGGGTTATGAAAATATCAAAACAGTTTTCACAATCCATAATATTCAGTATCAGGGTACTTACGGTGTGGACCTTCTTAATGATGTTGTAGGACTTCCTGATAGTTGTGCTTCTCTCGTTGAATACGACGGAGACTGCAATTTTATGAAGGGCGCTATTGAATGTGCTGACAGAGTTACAACAGTTAGCCCATCTTACGCTAACGAAATTCTTGACCCTTGGTATTCACACGGTCTTGATATTATTCTTAATCAGCGTTCTTGGAAGTTAAGCGGTATCTTAAACGGTATTGATACAATCCTTTATAACCCTGAAACTGACA
>CALCBQ010000139.1 GCA_937897215.1 uncultured Clostridia bacterium
AAACGCGCCTTCTTTAACGGGTGCTACGTCACCCATTCTTTTGGGGTCAACAAACATCGTGGCGGTTAGCGAATTTGTATGGTCAGAAAAAGAAAAGGTGAAAATATTTGTTTCACCGCGCTTTGTGTTAATGGTACGGGTTTCGGTTTCAAAAACCTCACCCCAACAGCAAATTTCGGTATCATCACCCGAAATTTCTATCATAGGCTTCACATTACTGTCAATTCGTCTGCCATAAAAAAGTTTAGGATTATCAAGATAAACCAAGCCGTTTTGGGGCTTGTCCTCCCTTTTGTCAAATTTAATTTCAGCCTTGGGTGCAGAAGATTTTGGTTGTTCTGTTTTTCGTTCTGTTCGCTGAACGGGTGGTTCCGGTGGAGGCAGTTCAATTTCCACGTCATCAAGTTGACCTTCAAACACAACTGAAATATCCTTATTAAAACGCTCTTTTACCAATAAAATAAAACTGCGTTCAAATCCTAAATCGCATATTCTTTTATATCCGCCGTGTTTTAAAGTTATTTTAACCGTATCGCCCGAAAGTTCATAATCGGCAGCAGCAAAATAGCCGTTTAACGCGGCATTTTTAATCTTTATTTCGGCAGTCAATTCTTCGCACGCTTCGGAACAAAAAGCAGATGGAGAAAAGGTATATAAAATAAAAATTCTATCTAACTTAAGTGCTTCTTTAATTGCATATTCAGTTTTAATTTGGGTTTCTTTGGTTATGTAACTTTCTGATTCTAGTTCCACTTCTAAAGAGCGTTCTTCAAAACTAAGTGTACATTTTTCCACTATCGTTTTGCCGATAGTTTCATTAAGCGCTTCGGGCAGATACGTCCCAAATAAATCGCATAATAGTGCCTTTGCCATTTTTTTGCTCCCTAATTTACATTTTTTCTATTTCACTGAGTAATGCATCAAGCAGTTTTTCTTCGGGCAGTTTTTTAATAATTTCGCCTTTTTTAAAGAGAACACCGCAACCTACACCGCCTGCAATGCCAATATCCGCCGCAGAGGCCTCACCGGGACCGTTAACCACACAGCCCATAATTGCAACGGTTATATCTTTATCAACTTTTTCAAGTCTTTTTTCGGCTTCTTTTGCAATACCTATAAGGTCAATTTGTGTTCTTCCGCAGGTGGGACAGGAAACAAGCCTTACTCCCCCTTTGCGCATATCAATCGCTTTAAGCAGTTTTATACCCGCACGGACTTCTTTTACAGGGTCATCAGTCAGCGAAATTCTTATTGTGTTACCGATTCCTCGAAGAAGCAGTCCGCCTATACCTGCGGCAGATTTTATAACACCCATATTTTCAGTTCCTGCTTCTGTAACACCTAAATGCAAAGGATAATCACACATATCTGCCACAAGACGGTATGCTTTAACCATTTTTTGAACATCTGACGATTTGATTGACACCACAATATCGTTAAAATCGAACTTTTCTAAAAGTCCGATATGATACATAGCACTTTCAGCCATTGCTTCAGGTGTTGGAGAGCCGTACTTACTGAGCAAGTGCTTTTCAAGTGAGCCTGAATTTACACCGATACGGATAGGCACATTATGAAGACGACAAGCATCTGCAACTGCACGGACTTTTTCGTCATCGCCAATGTTACCGGGGTTGATTCTGATTTTGTCAACACCTGCCATTACGCTTTCAAGAGCACAACGATAATCAAAATGAATATCTGCAACAACAGGAATAGAAACTGCATTTTTTACTGCATAAAGAGTTTTAACTGCCTCTTTATTTGGCACGGTAAGGCGGATTATCTGACAACCTGCCTTTTCTAATTCTATAGCTTGTCTAACATTACCCTCAGCATCTTCTGCCACTACATTAAGCATTGACTGCACTGAAATAGGGTTATTACCACCAATTTTTACATTTCCCGCCGTTACAACGCGGCTTTTTCTACGCTCTATCATAAATTCACCGTCTTTATGTTTTGATTAAAGTTACAATATCGTTGAAAGTTACAACTAACATCAACAAAAGCAATAGCGCAAGACCTGCGCCGTGCACATATCCCTCATATTTAGGGTTGATTGGTTTTCTGCGAATCCCTTCAATAATTAAGAAAAACAATCTACCGCCATCAAGAGCAGGCAAAGGAATAAGATTAAATATGCCTATATTGATTGAAATAAACGCCATCATTGTAAGCGCAGTTATAAGACCATCTTTACTCTCAACCGCACCTGCTGCCGCATCGGCAATAACATTAACTGTGCCTACAGGACCTGACAAATCGGTAAGCCCATATCTGCCGGTTACCAAATCAAAAAAGCTTAACCACACAAGTCGTGCTATTGATGCGGAGCGTCTGAATGAATTTTCAAGCACATTGAAAAAATTTGTTTCTTCCCCTAAAATTACAAAGTCATAAGTGATGAATGTGTATTTACCGTCTTTTTCTGTTTTAAATGTTACATCTTTAAGTTCTACTTTTTCGCCATCGCGAAGTACGGTCATATCAAAAACGCCGTCATCACTTCGTCCCATAAGAAAAGAAATATCAGTATCAGAAAAAACGCGATGACCATCAATTTCAAGAAACTCGTCGCCCACTTTAAGTCCTGTCTGTTGACTTATTGCGCCTTCGTGAAACTCTAAAATCTGGTTTGTACCAACTAAATCTTCCATTGAAAGCACAGTTGCAACAATGACAACGCCAAGTATTAAATTCATAATTGCACCTGCGGCAACAATTATGATTTTCTGCCATACTTTTTTACGGTTAAAGGCGTTTTCATCCTGACTTTCGGTATCTTCGCCCTCCATACTCACATAACCACCAATTGGGAGTAGGCGGAGTGCATAGAGAGTATCCCCCCTCTTCTTTTTGAAGATTGCGGGGCCCATGCCAAGAGCGAATTCATTTACTTTTACCTTAAAAAGTTTTGCAAAAGTGAAATGACCTAACTCGTGGATTGAAATTAAAAGTCCGAAAAATAAGATTGCCACTAAAAACGGCCATACTTTAGACCAGAGTTCCAAAAAATCACTGCTTTCCTGAATACTTAATTACTAAATTTCGTGCTTCAATATCGGCATCATAAACATCATCAACTGTGTATGTTTCAACTTTTGGCGCATCATTCATAACACGCTCAACAAGTTCGCCGATTTCTAAAAATCCGATTTTTCCCTGACGGAACATCAAGTTCGCCTGCTCATTGGCACTGTTTGCAAATGCAGGATAAAGACCACCACGAGCGATAGCCTCACGACAGATATTCATACACTTGAAGGTTTCGTAATCGGGCTTATAGAATGTTAATGTTCCCAGCTTTGTTAAATCCAACTCCCCTGTAAGAGATTCAATTCTTTCAGGGTATGTAAGTGCATACTGAATTGGAATTTTCATATCGGGAAGACCTAACTGTGCAATAACCGCATTATCGGTATATTCAACTGCAGAATGAATTATACTTTCTCTGTGAACTACAATTTCAATTTTAGATGGATGAACCGCGAAAAGCCAAACGGCTTCAATAAGTTCAAGCCCCTTGTTCATCATTGTAGCAGAGTCAATGGTTATTTTTTGTCCCATACTCCAGTTAGGATGTTTAAGCGCATCTGCAACTGTTACCTTTGCGAGTTCTTCTTTTGTTTTTCCAAAGAATGGTCCGCCACTTGCAGTTAAGATAATTCTTTTTAATGCTCGATTTGTTGGCTGACCTTGTAAACACTGAAAGATTGCAGAATGTTCTGAATCCACAGGCAAAATATCAACGCCCATTTCTTTTGCATTAGTTGTAACTAAAAGCCCGCCCGCAACAAGTGTTTCTTTGTTGGCAAGGGCGATTTTTTTATTTGTTTCAATTGCGGCAAGCGTTGGTTTAAGACCTGCCATACCAACAACTGAATTTATTACTGTATCAGCACTTTCTACTCTTGCACATTCGCACACACCGTCTATACCCGAAAGTACTTTTACATCTAAATCACTTACACGATTTTTAAGTTCTTTTGCTGCAGTTTCATCAACTAATGCAGCAACTTTTGGCTTAAATTCGCGTATTTGTTCTTCAATTAAATCTACATTAGAATATGCCGAAAGCGCGGAAACAGAGTAACCGCACTTTCTTGCTGTTTCTATACTTTGTGTACCGATTGAGCCCGTTGAGCCCAAAATACTTAAATTTTTAGTAGTCATCAGATAACAACTCCGAAAATGTTTATAATCGCATAAAGCGATACGAGTACAAATACTTCACTGTCAAATCTATCCATAACGCCACCATGACCAGGAACAAGATTGCTGAAGTCTTTAATTTCATAATTGCGTTTAAGTGCAGAGAATGTCAAATCTCCACAAACGCCAATAAGCGACAATGGAATAGTCATTAAAATGGTTGCAAGGTAATTGTTACTTGGTTGTGCAAATACAAGATTATCAAACACCGCATAAAGAATCACATTTGCAAGAATGCAACCAAGTGTACCGCTTATTACTCCTTCAATTGTTTTCTTGGGGCTGATTTTTGGTGCTAATTTGTGCTTGCCGAAGAATCTTCCGCCGAAATATGCACATGCATCACTTATCCATGCACAGAACATTGCGAATAATAACAAGAACAATCCGTGTTCAGTTGTGTAATTTTGTTCGGGGAAGTGTTTATCGATATCTCTTAAATACAAAAGTACTGTTACTGCAAGCGGCAAGCCCAAAGAGCCGAGAAGTACCATTCCAACATCGGCAAACTTAGTTTTTTCATACCCTATAAGCATTAAAATAAATAACGCAAGAATGTAAATACAGATAAGATAAACTGGACTTAAATCAAGTGGCAATTTGTTAAGCAAGTAACCGTACTCATAATATACAGGCACCAAAGCTGCAACAACTGCGCTTAGAATAAGCATAGGTTTATTTTTAAGTTTGATTGCATTATTGATTTCTAAAGCAACCATTACACAGACAATTGCCCCAATTACAAGAAAAAGTGGTGTGTTGCGAATGCAAAGAGCAAGAATACCAGCACCTGCACATAGAAGTCCGAAAATAATTCTTTGTTTCATATAAAATAATCCCTTTTTAAGTTATTATACCCCACCAAAGCGTCTGTTACGCTTTTCAAACTCTTTTAATGCCTCAACAAGATTTTCTTCTGTAAAATCAGGCCAGAGTACATCTGAAAACCAGAACTCAGAATATGCGGATTGCCATGTTAAGAAGTTTGATAATCTGTATTCCCCACTCGGTCTGATAATAAGGTCAGGGTCGGGCGAGCCCGCTGTGTATAATGAATCCGAAATCATATCTTCAGTAATATCATCAATACTTATTTCGCCATTCTTGACTTTTTCTGCAATCTTTTTAACTCCGTCAGTAATTTCATGACGACCGCCGTAATTAATTGCAAGGTTTAATATAACCTTTGTTTCATACTGTGTGCCGTTTTCAATCTGGTCCATAAGAGAAAGAATATCCTGTGGTATACCTTTACGGTCCCCTAAAAAGCAAAGTTTAATACCCTTCTCCTCATTTTCTGCCTGACGCTCTTCTGCCTCGCAAAGATACTCACGGAAAAGTTGCATAATAGCATCAACTTCTTCTTGAGGTCTTTTCCAGTTTTCAGTTGAAAAGGCATAGAAGGTCATACACTTTATTCCAACATCAGCGGCAAATTCTCCGATTTTACGGAATGTTTTTGCACCCTCAATATGACCTTTGTATCTTGGTAGATTTCTTTGTTTTGCCCATCTTCCGTTACCATCCATAATAATGCCTATATGCTTTGGCAAAACAGAAAATTGTGGTATGTTTTTCTTATCCATAACTATTCATAATGGCAAATTATGGGCGAGTCGCCTCGCCCATAAAACCAATTATATCTCCATAATCTCTTTTTCTTTTTTATCAGAAACTGTGTCGATTTCTTTAATGAAGTCATCAGTGATTTTCTGAATTTTTGTTTCTGCATTTTTCTGGTCGTCTTCAGTAATTTCACTGTTTTTCTTCATATTCTTGATTTTATCCATTGCATCGCGACGGATTGAACGGATTGCAACCTTGCTGTCTTCAGCAATTTTGCTAACATCTTTGCAAAGTGCTTTTCTGCGTTCCTCTGTAAGAGGTGGGAATGTAAGACGGATAACCTTACCGTCGTTCATTGGATTAATGCCAATGTCTGAAGCCTGAATTGCTTTTGAAATTGGGTTAATTGTGCTAACATCCCATGGCTGAATAATAAGAATTCTGCCTTCGCTAACTGAAACAGCAGCCATCTGCTGAATTGGAGTTGGCACACCGTAATAGTCAACCTGAATTTTATCAAGGATTGCAGGAGTTGCTCTGCCAGCTCTCATTCCTGCATACTCTTTTTCAAGAGCATGAATGGTTTTATTCATTTTTTCTTTCATTGTATCAAAAACTGTATTCATAAATCTATCTCCTTTTATAATTTAATTACAGATTATTTTTCGCTAACTACAACTGTACCAACATTTTCGCCTTTAACCGCCTTAACCATATTTTCCGGTTGTTGAAGGTTAAACACGAGAAGTGGAATGTTATTATCACGGCAAAGAGATGCTGCAGTGCTATCCATAACTGCAAGGCCTTTGCTTAAAATATCCTGATGAGTGATTACATCATACTTAATTGCATCGTCAAATCTGTTAGGGTCTTTATCATAAACGCCGTCAACATTTGTTGCTTTGAAGATAATATCAGCACCGATTTCTGCCGCGCGAAGAGCCGCTGCTGTATCAGTTGAGAAGAATGGGTTACCTGTACCACAACCGAAGATTACAACGCGACCTTTTTCAAGGTGACGCTTTGCACGATGGCTAATATATGGTTCTGCAATTTTGTTCATTTCAATAGCAGTCTGAACACGAACAATTACACCCATCTGTTCAAGTGAATCTGCAAGTGCCAATGAGTTCATAACAGTTGCAAGCATACCAATATGGTCAGCTCTTGTTCTGTCCATATCGCCACTACTACGACCACGCCAGAAGTTGCCACCACCTACAACAATAGCTACCTCAACGCCCAATTCTGCCATTTCTTTAATTGCAGAACAAACGCTGTTCACTGTGTTAAAATCAAAGCCGTGTTTGTTCTCGCCTGCTAGAACTTCACCACTGACTTTCAAAAGAACTCTCTTATATTTAGGTTCCATAAAAACACCTCCGTGGTAACAATTTTAAACAGTTACCATATTTAGTATATTTTACCCTAAAATACTCATTCTGTAAAGGGTCTTTTTAAACAATTACCGTGTAAATTATTCTACAAATTAAGCATTGACTAAAATAATTATACAAGATATAATTAAATAGTATAATTTTGTTTAATAATCATATTGGGAGTGTAAAGAATGGCAACAGATTTCAATATTGATAATATTTGTAACCTTTTCAATCTTAAAGGCGAATTTATTGGATATAAGAGAAATACAAATGGTCATATCAACAGTACTTTTATTCTGACTTTCAATGAAGATGGTAGTATTAAAAAATATGTTCTTCAGAGAATCAGCACTGAAATATTCAAAAATCCTGAAGGTCTTATGAACAATATTGTTGGTATTACAAAACATGTTCGCAAAAAGAATGATGATATGAACACACCTTGGGCTGACCGTTGCACACTGACATTTCTCCCCACAAAAGACGGCAAATATTTTTATCTTGATGAAGAAAACAGTTGTTGGCGTGTTTATGAATTTATCGATGATGTTTACACTTGCAACACCATAGAAAACTCAAACGATTTCTATAATGCTGGTGTGGCATTCGGCGAATTTCAGAATCTTTTAGCAGATTATGACAGTAGCACACTTGTTGAAACAATCCCGAACTTTCATAATACAGTTTCACGATTTGCAGATTTTATGAAGGCCGTTGACGAAAACAAATCAGGACGCCTTGATAATGTTAAAGACGAAGTCCAGTTTGCTATTGCAAGAGAAAGCGATACACACATTCTTGTGGATTTGATTGCCGATGGCAAATTACCACTTCGTGTTACACATAATGATACAAAACTCAACAACATTCTTTTTGATAATACAACGAATAAGGGAATTTGCATTATTGACCTTGATACTGTTATGCCGGGGCTTTCACTTTATGATTTTGGCGACAGTATCCGTTTTGGAGCAAACACCGCATCAGAAGACGAGAAAGATGTTTCAAAGGTTAGTTTGAGTCTTGAACTTTACGAAGCGTATGTCAAGGGTTATCTAAGCAGTGCAAAAGATGCGCTTACAGACCTTGAAAAAGAGTTGCTTCCATTCGGTGCAAAACTTATGACATATGAATGCGGAATCCGTTTTCTTATGGACTATCTTAACGGAGATGTTTATTTCCATACAGATTATGACGACCATAATCTTGTTCGCGCCCGCACACAGTTTGCACTTGTTGCAGATATGGAAAAGAAAATGGAACAGATGAAAGAAATTACAAAAAAATATAGCTAAATGACAAAAAGCACTTAACCAAAAAGGTTAAGTGCTTTTCATATTGCAGTTATTCGAATACTGCACCATTGGACAGACAAGGTTCTTCTTTCCCATCAGTTGAATACTTATATGATGGCAATGGAGACGATTGAAACGCATCAAGAATCAGTTTGTCGCCATCTTTTTTGAATGTATATGTGTTTTTACCATCATCAGTTTTCATAATAATATATTCGTCATATTCTTCATAAGTCCCACTTGGCAAGTAACTGCTGAATAACGAATATGAAAACGAGAATCTTTTTGTTTCAGTGTTCAATGAAATTTTCGCAAAATCATTTCTTCCTTGATGAGAATATTCAAGTATTTCAATGTAAGGATTTGCTCCACCAACCTCACTAGCCGTGGCATTTTTGCCAACAAGATATAACCACCTTATTAAAGAGTCATCTTTATTGGCAGGATTTATGTTGTTATAATTATACATTCCTTGTGCCATAAAATATTTGCCATCATTTTGCTCCAGCAACATAAAAAGAATGGAAATATCATCTTCACCGTTATTCACTTTTAATTGCCAAGCATTTTTATTGTTGTTTCTGATTTGAGAACAAGAATAACCCTCACTCCAATCTGCTGAAGCAAATCTTGAGTCCCAATTTTCAATATTAAGAGTGATTTTCTCGAATGTTCCTCTTTCAAAAAGCAACCCATTACCATAAACGGTGGTAAGTTTCATCTCTTTTGTTACATAAAATGTTGGGGCAATGTCAGCAGTCTGAACGAATGAGAACACACCACTTTCACAAATAAGCTCAAGTGGTATATATGCATCACTATCTGCATTTATACCTTCCAACTCAAACTCAATCCATACCTTATAGTTTTTCCGAGGATTTTCATCAAAGCTAAAGTCTGTCTCGAATCTGTATTTGCCCATTTTAAACTCTTCATAACCGTTATAACCGTATTTGTGGGTTGTTGTATCTTGCGAATTTAACGAATATCCAAGCAAGTTCCACACATAACCTTCAGGCAATTTATACTCAACCCACTCGTTACCGTCTTTTCGGTAAATAAAACTAGGTTCGCCAAACATTGCCGGTTTGTCAGTCTGATTTTCCCAAAGCAGCTCAATATACCTTGCATCCCCTGACATAGAAATTGTTATTGGTTCTATTGATACTCCCTCATATTCAGAGCCGGTTATTACATTTTTTATGCCATATTTGTTGTTTTCAAGATACTCTTTTGGTGTGTCAACAGGACCAACACTAGTCTTGGGGTTAGTCATAAAACAAATCACAATTGCAATAACTGAAATAATTGCAACGACAATCACCCAAAATGCTGGCTTTTTATAATTAAGCACAGATTTTATTCTGCCTTTTACACCTGTTTCACCAAATGCAAGAGGACAAGCAGAAACCATTTTTCGCGACACACTGCAATTTATAAGTGCTTCAGAATAGGACTTTTTAATTTCTGACCCCATTTGCTTAATAACTTTTTCATCACAAGCCAATTCAATATCACGGCAAAGAAGAGTGTATGCTACCCAAAGCACAGGATTAAACCAATAGACCGTTAAAAGTGTAAATCCCAATGGTTTCCACAAATGGTCGCCTCGTTTGATATGTGCTTTTTCGTGTGCAATTACAAATTTCAAATCTTCATCATTCATTGATGATGGTATAAAAATTCTAGGCTTAACAACACCTAAAATAAATGGTGTTGAAATGTTATCGCAAATCCATATATTTTCTTTAAGAGGTGTTGCCTCTTTCACTTTTTTAACAATTCGCAAATAACTGATAATAGTATATAAAAGCATTACTGCCATACCAATTATCCAAGCCATTGTAACTATACTCATAAAACTACTACCAGCATCTGTAGAAACTGTTACACCTTCATAATAATGGTCGCCAAGATATTCATTTATAGAATTATCAACCATTTCTATTCCTGAAGATATTCTAAAAGTATTTCCGGTCATTATTGTTTGGGGTACAGTTTCGGTACTTGGAATCATACTCAATACACTTTCAATTGAGAATGGACACACAAGGCGAAATGCAACTAATCCCCACATAACCACACGAAGTGATTTTGGTGCTTTTTTGAAAACGAATCTGAAAATCAAAATCGCAAGCACGAGCCAAGAAGCAGTTAAACTCATATTAAAAAGTTCAAGAAATAAATTTTCCATAATCAACCCTCCTCGTATTCATCTACAATACGGCGAAGTTCTGCAATTTCCTCCGGTTTTAAACTTTTTCTTGACGTGAACGCAGCTAGAAAAGCAGGTAACGAGCCACTGAAAGTTTCTTCAACAAATTTTTCACTTTGCATCGAATAGAACTCATCACGCAAAATCAACGGAATAACTACAGAATTATCGTTTTTGAAAAGTCCTCGTTCAGACAGTCTTTTAAGCACAGTATATGTGGTAGTTCTCTTCCACTTCAACTCTTTTTCGCAGATTTTCACTAATTCTGCAGTTGAAATTGGAGCATTACTCCAAATAATATCAGCAAAACGGGCTTCAACTACACCTAATTTCATTTCATTCATACAAAGCTCCTCCCTTGTCTACATCTTGTCGTCAACTTCAGTCTACACTATGTAGACATATTTGTCAAGAGATTTTTATAACAAAAAAGGTGGGAACTTTGTCCCACCATATCGTTTAATATGTAATTGTATAATCTTTTTCAAATGACATTTCCATTGATGCTTCAGACTTACCAATTACTACATTAAGTTTCATTGGTGTCATATAGTTTGCGTGTACCATTCTGTTAGTTGACTTTTCAAACTTTGCTACAACTACACAATCATAGTATTCTGTTGTAAAATCGTCAACAATGCCTTCAGCCTTTGCTTCAACCTCTTCTGCCTCAACAACATCAAACATCGCACCAGTACCCTTACCTATAACAGGGTTTTTCTGGTCTTTAACTTTAATGGTAATTATATAATAATTGCCTTCTTCTTTACAAGATGCTGATTCAACATCATTAACTGTAATACAGCTTACATAACTCTGTTTTGGCACTTGGAAATTTTCAACAATTTCTTCACGGGTTGTAAATTCCATTGGCTCAGTATCGTCAGCCATAATTTCTTCTATGTCAATTACTTTTGTCAAGTACATAAGTGCAGTTGGTGCATCAATTTCACCAACCTCACGGTCTTCATAATTCTTAACAACTTTCTTTGCTTCAGTTTTTACTCTGTTAGCATTTTTGTTGAAGTATGTAACGATTTCTTCTGTTGTATCCATTACATTTGGGTCATCTTTTGAAGAATCATCATTCTTTTTAGTTGTGTTTTCTTCATCGACAACGCCGTTATTTGTTGTGCCTTCTTCTGAACCTGCTAAGGTTGTACTTTCAGTGGTGCTTTCTGTTGTTGTAGTATCGTCATCTTTATCTGGCTTTGGAATAATCAGCACAACAATCGCAACTACAATAGCAAGAAAAACTGAAAGTATTGTAATAATTATTGATTTAGTTTTATCTTTTTTCTGTTTTGCAGATAATTCAACTGCTTTTGCCTCTGCCACATCACTACTATAAAGTGGCTGATTACAATATGCACACACAGTTGCATATTCGTTCATATTTTCTTTTTTACAATTTGGACAAATCATATCCCCATACCCCTTTTATTAATGCACCTAGGTGCAAATCATGTGATTTATCACAATTCATGATGAAATCAACTCATGCAAACTTGTTTGCAATTCATTTTATAGTGATTTGCTACGCATGAATTGACTACGTCATGATTTCTCGCTTTGCTCCATGAATTGAATTTTACAAATTCATTGAACATTATATATTCAGCGTTGCAAGACCACCCTCACTTGTCTCGCGATATGCTGCGTGAATATCAAGGCCTGTTTTTCTCATTGTTTCAATTACGTTATCAAGAGAAATTTTTCTTGTTTCGCTTAAGAAACTTGCAAGATTTACTGCATTGATTGCTCGCATTGCTGCAACAGCATTACGCTCAATACAAGGAATCTGCACAAGGCCACAAATTGGGTCACAAGTAAGACCTAAATGATGCTCAATGGCGATTTCAGCAGCATATTCAATCTTGCCTCTTTTAAGACCGAACAACTCGCCTAATGCTGCTGATGCCATAGCACAAGCCGTACCAATTTCTGCCTGACAGCCACACTCTGCGCCTGAAATTGACGCGTTTGTTTTTACAAGATTACCTATAAGTCCACCTGTTGCAAGTGCTTGTAAAATCTGACGGTCAGTATAGCCATGTTTGAGTTGCATATAGTAAAGCACTGCAGGCAACACACCTGATGCACCACAGGTTGGTGCAGTAACTATTGTGTGACCTGACGCATTCTGCTCACTTACTGCAAAAGCGTATGAACACACTTCACGGTTTTCACGAGTTTCGGCACTTTCGCCGATATGCTCCATATTATATAAATATTTTGCTTTTTTCTGCACTTCAAGACCACCGGGAAGAATACCTTCGTCTTCAATACCACGCTCAATGGCATCCTTCATTGTCTGCCATACTTTTGCAAGGTAATCCCAGATGTATTCGCCCTCAACCTCATCAACATATTGCCAAAGACGATATTTTTTCTCTTTGCAATACGCTTTAATATCAGAAAAAGTGCTTAATTCATAGACGATTGGCTCTTTTGCAGAAGTTGAGCCTTCAAACTCGATTCTGCCACCACCAACGCTGAAAACTCGCGCAAAATCAACTTGTTCGCCGTTTTTATATGCGAACAATTCCATTGTGTTAGGATGTCCGATATCTGTTTTGTCATAATCGAACTCAACCTTGGTTAGAATCGGTGCTAATGTATTGATTATAACTGAATCTGTACAATGCCCCTTACCTGTTTTCGCAAGTGAGCCATACAGAATCACTTTGAATTCGTCAGCATCTGTATTCTTCTCTTTGAAAATTACACACGCTTTTTCTGGCCCCATTGTGTGTGAACTTGACGGCCCACACCCAATTCTATAAAGCTGATTTAACGATTCCATACCAGACTGTATAGAATTTTTGAAATTGTTTTCACTCATTATAACTTTACCTTTAAATTAAGTTATCTATTAGAATACATTTTTTCATAGTAATTCTGATACTCGCCGCTGATAATAGTTTCCCACCACTCACGATTATCAAGATACCACTGAATTGTTTTCTGAATACCGTCTGCAAATTTTGTTTCCGGCAACCAACCAAGTTCACTGTGAATCTTTGTTGGGTCAATAGCATAACGCATATCATGACCTTTACGGTCGGTAACATAAGTGATAAGTGATTCCGGCTTGTCAAGTGCTTTACAGATAATCTTAACAATGTCGATGTTCTTCATTTCGTTGTGTCCGCCAATATTATAAACCTCGCCTACTCTACCCTTATGAATGATAAGGTCGATTGCTTTACAATGGTCTTCAACATAGAGCCAGTCGCGAACATTAAGTCCTTCACCATAAACAGGAAGTGGCTTATCGTTGAGGGCGTTAGCAATCATAAGTGGAATAAGTTTTTCCGGAAAATGGTA